>JBBRJN010000272.1:0-4987 GCA_038219365.1 Kiritimatiellia bacterium
AGCCTGCCCGGTTCGGGTGAAAGGCCGGTCGCGCCAGTTTATGTGGATGGTGAGAAAACTGTCACCCTGAAGGGGGGGCGCATCGCCGAGGAGTTTCAGGGTCTTGTAGAGAGTTACGTGCAGAATCGATATGGTTCCGGAGACGAGCCGCGTGTTGCCAAATCCAGGACTATCCCGATCAAGGCTGCAATATGAGTCATTTGTCATGAACGCCACATTGCAAGCTGTACGAGGCATGAATGACATCCTGCCTGACGAGGCGGAGTTGTGGGAAAGCGTCGAAGCCATTTTGCGCGAATGGTTGCAGGGCTACGGCTATCGGAATATACGCACCCCGCTGCTTGAGCAGACGGCTTTGTTTCATCGTGCAATCGGTGAGGCCACTGACATCGTAGAGAAGGAGATGTACAGCTTTACCGACGCGCTCAACGACGAGAAGCTTACCCTAAGGCCCGAGGCAACGGCCTCCACCGTCAGGGCGTCGATTCAGCACTCGCTGACTTACAACGGCCCACAGCGGCTTTACTACATGGGGCCGATGTTTCGCCACGAAAGACCGCAAAAGGGGCG
Organism: Kiritimatiellia bacterium; assembly: GCA_038219365.1. Lineage (GTDB taxonomy): Bacteria > Verrucomicrobiota > Kiritimatiellia > RFP12 > UBA1067 > JAHFSX01. Next base: position 571 of record JBBRJN010000272.1, read on the forward strand.
CTACAGGCAGTTTCACCAGGTTGGCGCGGAGGCGCTGGGCATGCCCGGGCCGGATATAGACGCCGAGCAGCTACTTATGTGTTCCCGGCTTTGGGATGACTTGGGCCTGAGCGGCATGCGCCTGCATATCAATTCCCTGGGTTCGGCCGACGAGCGAGTCCAGTTTCGTGAAGAACTGGTGGATTTTTTGCGCAAGCACGCGGCTGACCTTGATGACGACTCGAGACGACGCCTGGAAACCAACCCCTTACGCGTTCTTGACAGCAAGAACCCGCAGATGCAGGCAGTCATCGAGGCGGCTCCGAAACTCATCGCGTTTCTCGGCGCAGCCTCTCTTGCGCATTTCGAGGGCGTGCAGGCGGTGCTCAAGGACGCCGCCATTCCGTATGAGATCAATTCGCGCCTTGTGCGCGGATTGGATTATTACAACCTGACGGTATTCGAGTGGGTCACTGACCGGCTCGGCGCACAAGGCACGGTTTGCGGCGGGGGCCGCTATGACGGGCTATTCGGCCAGATCGGCGGCAAGCCAACCCCCGCGTGCGGTTGGGCCATAGGAATTGAGAGGCTGCTCTCGCTTATCGTCGAAGAGGGTCGCAAGTCCGAGCCGCCGTCTCCGGATGTGTACGTGGTGAACCAGGGCGACCCGGCTGCACGCTACGCTTTTACGGTCTCCGAGCGCTTGCGCGACAGCGGGCTTGCCGTGATCCAGCATTGCGGAGGCGGTAGTTTCAAATCACAGATGAAAAAAGCCGATTCGAGTCGTGCCCTGCTGGCGGTGATCCTCGGCGATGACGAAGCTTCCAACGAAATGGTGAGCATCAAACCCCTTCGTCAGGAATCGGTGCAGGCAAGAGTACCTGTTGGTGAAGCACCGCAGTGGATTAGTGATTTTTTATATTCTGAAAGCGAATAAATGGCTGCGTATGATCTTGAAGAGCAGGAACAGCTGGACGAACTCAAGCTGTGGTGGAAGCGCTATGGCAATTTGATTATTCTCGCGCTGAGTCTTGTCGTCATTCTTGTCTCGGCGTGGAGCGGGTGGAAAATATGGCAGCGAAATCAGGCGCAACATGCGAGCAGCGTGTACTCCGATCTGCAAAAGGCCGCGCGCGAGAACGAAACCAAAAAAGTCGGTGAACTGGCCGGAACGATACTGGAGCAATATTCCCGCACGACTTACGCCCCGCTTGCCGCATTCGTATCCGCCAAGTCACATTTTGAGACTGGCGACTTGAAGACTGCAAAGGCGCAACTTCAGTGGATCCTCGCCAATGCGCGGGACGGTAATTTGCAGGATATCGCCCGTTTGCGTCTGTCTGGTGTGTTGCTCGATGAAAAGGCCTATGAGGAGGCGATCAAGGTACTTGATGCAAAGCCCGCGCCGGACCTCGATCCGCTTTTTTCGAACGCGCGGGGTGATGTCCTGCTTGCGCAGGGCAAGATCGACGAGGCCAGCAGCGCGTTCAAGCGTGCACTTGACAAAACACCAGCGAAGCAGGTCGCCGCAAGGGAGCTGCTGCAACTGAAAATAGACGCCGCAGGAGCCGCACGTTGAAACGTTTTCTCGCCATTGCCGTTTGCGTGTTGACTGGATGTGCAACGATCTCTGAATCTAGCTTCAATCCTGTTAACTGGTTCGGCAGCAGGTCCGCGGCCCCGAAGATGGCCGAACTTCCCGAGATCAAGGCCAGCGTTACCCTGAAGCTCCTCTGGCAGGCCTCGGTGGGCAGTTCGGGCAATGCAGTGTTTTCGCCGGCCGTAGCCACGACAACAAGCTCTCCGGCGAACGGCTGAGTGGTGGCGTGGGTTCGGACGGAGAGCTTGTTGTCGTGGCTACGGGCAAGGGCGACGTCATCGCATTTAACGGCAGCGGCGAGCTTCTATGGAAGGCGAAAGTCACCAGCGAAGTCCTTGCCGCCCCCGTCCTGGTCGGTGAGCTGGTGATTGCACGCAGCGCCGACAGCCGCATTTATGCGCTTAACGCCCGTGATGGCAAAAGGCGCTGGATCTACCAGCGTGCGACCCCGGCCCTGACGATACGCTCGCCGACCGGAGTGGCCTACGATCGAGGGAATCTTTACGCCGGGTTTTCCGGCGGGAAAATGGTCGCTCTGAATTTGGCAAACGGCGGCATTCGCTGGGAGTCGACCGTTGCGCTGCCCAAAGGCGCGACCGAAATTGAACGTGTGACGGACATCGTGGGTCTGCCGCTGGTATCCGAACGGGAGGTTTGTGCCGTCGCCTACCAGGGCCGCGTTGCCTGCTTTGATTCAGCCAATGGCACGGTTGCATGGTCACGCGACATGTCAAGCACATCCGGACTCGGATGGGATGCGCGTACGATATTCGTCAGCGACGACAAGGGCGGGGTGCATGCGCTTGACCGCCGCAGTGGCAATAGTCTCTGGAAGCAGGACAAGCTTTTCTTGCGCAACTTGTCTGCGCCTATAGGTCTGGGTGACCAGGTGGCCGTTGCCGACATCCAGGGTTTCGTGCATCTGCTCTCCCGTGATACCGGTGCTTTTGTCGGACGGACGGCGACCGACGGCTCGCCGGTCAGCACCAATCCCGTCGGCTTTGAACGTGGTTTTCTTGTGCAGACCCGCAATGGCGGTATTTTTGCCTTTGCTGCACCCAATTAAACAGATTTTTTGATATATCGAGGCACCCGGGGGGCGGTTACCAAGCGAACTTCTGCTGATATTGAAAGCAGAACCTAACCCGTCATTTCGCGGTGAGTGCTGTAGATGAAACCCACGCTAGTACTGGTAGGCCGGCCGAACGTAGGCAAGTCCACCCTTTTCAACAGGCTAACCCGGACGCGTGATGCACTAGTCGCCGACATTCCGGGGCTGACCCGTGACCGCCACTACGGACACGGAAAGATCGGTGATAAACCTTATCTTGTCGTGGATACGGGTGGATTGGAGCCCCAAACCGACGACGGAATCCTGCAGGAAATGGCCAAGCAAACGCAACAGGCCATCGCCGAGGCTGATGTCGTGATTTTCCTTGCAGACGGGAGGCAGGGACTGACCAGTCAGGACAAAGCCATCGCCAATCAGTTGCGCAGATTGGATCGTCCGGTGATTCTGGTCGTTAATAAGACCGAGGGCATGAATTCCGGCGTTGTCACAGCCGAGTTTCACGAGTTGGGATTGGGCCGGCCCTGGGCCATCTCCTCGGCGCATGGCGAGGGGGTATCCGATCTCGTCGAAATGGCCTTGGCGTCTTTTCCCGTCGAAGTCGATGAGTCCGCATCAAGGCATCCGCGTGTGGCGATTGTCGGCCGTCCAAATGTAGGCAAGTCGACGTTGGTAAACACGTTGCTCGGCGAGAACCGGGTGATTGCGTTCGACCAGCCTGGTACGACGCGCGACAGCATAGAGATTGAATTTACGCTCAAAGGTAAAAGCTACACGCTTATCGATACCGCAGGCATGCGCCGTCGTGGCAGGGTGTTTGAGTCAATCGAGAAATTTTCGGTAATAAAGACGCTCCAGGCCATCGACGAATGCAACGTTGCCGTGCTGGTGCTGGACGCCCAGGCAGACATCTCGGAGCAGGACGCGCACATTGCCGCGTTCATCCTCGAGAGGGGGCGTGCGCTCGTGGTCGCGGTTAACAAATGGGACGGATTGGATGAGTATGCGCGCGATCAGGTAAAGCGCGGTATTTCAAAGAAGCTGATGTTTCTTTCGTTTGCCCGCTTTCATTACATTTCTGCCCTCCAGTCGCAAGGAGTTGGTACGCTGTTCGGATCCATTGATGCGGCCTATGCGGCCGCGATGCGCAAACTCTCGACGCCGCGACTGACGCGCGCGTTGATTGCCGCCATCGAAAAGCAGCAGCCGCCCAGAAAAGGTATCTTTCGACCCAAGCTGCGCTATGCCCATCAAGGCGGGATGAACCCTCCTGTCATCGTCATTCACGGTAGCGCGCTTGATGCGGTTCCGGACAGCTACCGCCGATACCTTGAGACCGCATTTCGGGACGTCTTCGAGCTGCAAGGCACGCCGTTGCGCGTACAGTTCAAGAACAGCAAGAATCCATATGCGACCGAGCACGCCAAGCGGTAGCAAATGCGTTAAAAATCAATTACAGTAGTGTTCCAGTCAACAAAGCACGGAGTGACCATGAGCACCAAAGGGCAATTGTTACAAGACCCGTTCTTGAACACGCTGCGTAAAGAACACGTGCCTGTTTCAATCTATCTGGTCAACGGCATCAAGCTGCAGGGGCAGATCGAGTCTTTTGACCAGTATGTCGTTTTGCTCAAGAACACGGTGACGCAGATGGTATACAAGCATGCCATTTCCACCGTCGTTCCGGCGCGTCCAGTACAGATTGCCTACGATACCCCCTCCTCTGAAAGCTGAAGCAATGTACGTATAGCGCCTGAACTACTAAGTGG
>JBBRJN010000273.1:0-4982 GCA_038219365.1 Kiritimatiellia bacterium
GGTTGGAACCGTTGCCGATCGCCACGATCACGGTGTCGATCTCCATGAGAAACTCGCTGCCCGCGAGCGGCACAGGGCTGCGGCGGCCCGAAGCGTCCGGCTCACCGAGCTCATAGCGCAGACACTCCAACTGCGTGACGCAGTCGTTGGCGTCGCCGAGGATGCGCACCGCGTTTTGCAGCATGTGGAAAATGACGCCTTCTTCGCGGGCGTGGCCAACCTCTTCCACGCGGGCGGGCATCTCCTTCTCGGTGCGGCGGTAGATCAAGTGGACCTCCGCAGCCCCTAGGCGCAAGGCCATGCGGGCCGCGTCCATGGCGACGTTGCCGCCGCCGAGCACCGCAACCTTCTTGGAGTTGTAAAGCGGCGTGTGGGCATGCTCGGCATCATAGGCCTTCATCAGGTTCGCACGCGTCAGATACTCGTTCGCAGAGAAAACGCCGACGAGATTCTCGCCCGGGATGTTCATGAACTTGGGCAAGCCCGCACCGGTGCCGACAAAGACCGCGTTGAAGCCGTCTTTTTCGATCAGGTCGTTGAGCTTACGGGTGCGGCCCACCACAAAGTTGGTCTCCAGCTTGACGCCCATGTTGATGAGGTTGTCGATCTCGTTCTGCACGATGGCCTTGGGCAGACGAAACTCCGGAATGCCGTAGATCAGCACGCCGCCGGGCTTGTGAAAGGCCTCGAACATCGTCACGTCGTGACCCTCGCGGCGCACATCGGCGGCCACGGTGATGCTGGCTGGCCCGCTGCCGATCACGGCAACTTTCTTGCCGGTGGCGGGCTTCACTTCGGGCGAAGACTGCTTGCCGCTCGCGCGGTGGAGGTCGGAAACATAACGTTCGACTCGGCCGATCGACACGGCCAGGTCCACGTTCTTAAGCACCTTGCCAAGGGTGCAGGGCAGCTGACACTGGACTTCCTGCGGGCAGACACGGCCGCACACAGCGGGAAGCAGGCTGCTCTCGCGGATGATCGCGCTGGCCTCGTCAAACCGGCCCGCCGCCGCGGCCTGAAGGAACTCCGGGATGCGGATGCGCACGGGACAGCCGTTCATGCAGGGCGCGTTCTTACACTGGAGGCAGCGCATGGATTCGAGCTGGGCCTGCTCGGCGGTATAGCCGAGAGCGACCTCGTTCATGTTGTGCCGCCGCACATCGGGGTCCTGCGAAGGCATTTCCTGCACGGGGATCGCGATGCGGTCTTTAGGCGAAAGCGTCTTTCCGGCAAGTTCCGCCAGTTTGGCGGCGGCGGCCTGATGGAGGGATTCGGGAGTAGCGTGCATAAAATAAGGAGGAGTTAGAAGTAGGGGCAGACCTGTGTGTCTGCCCGGTCGTTAGGGGCGAACCCGTGTGTTCGCCCTCATTATTTTCCAAGCGCTTGGGCGGCCTCTTCGAGGCGGCAGTGATGGGCTTGATGGTCGGCGTCTTCGCGCGGCTTGTAGGCGCGCAGGCGCTTCATCATGTTGTCGAAGTCCACCAGATGGCCGTCGAACTCGGGGCCGTCCACGCAGACAAATTTGGTTTTGCCGCCGACCGTGACACGGCAGCCGCCGCACATGCCCGTGCCGTCAATCATGATGGTGTTGAGCGAAACAACCGTATGGACGCCATACGGACGGGTCGTCTCCGCGCCGAACTTCATCATGATGGGCGGCCCGATGATCACCGCCATGTCGGGCTTGGGCGACTGCTCGCACAGCTCCTTGAGCGGATGGGTCACGAGTCCCTTGCGCCCATAGGAGCCATCGTCCGTGACGATGATCAGTTCGTCGGCGATCTTACGCATCTCCTCTTCCATGATGAGCAGCGACTTGTTGCGTGCGCCCATGATGATGGTGACCTTGTTGCCGGCGGCCTTCATGCCCTGCGCAATGGGATGCAAGGGTGCGACGCCAATGCCGCCACCGACGCAGACCACATGACCGAACCTCTCGATATGGGTCGGCTGGCCCAAGGGGCCGAGCAGCGCGGCGATAGAGTCCCCCACCGCTTTGTCAGCCAAGAGATGGGTCGTTTTTCCAACCGCTTGAAAAATCAGCGTGATCGTGCCTTTGTCCTGATCCGCATCCGCAATGGTCAGCGGAATACGCTCGCCGATGGCGTTGTCCACCTGCAGGATGATGAACTGTCCGGGCTTGCGTTCGCAGGCGATGAGCGGGGCCTCGACCTCCATGCGGAAGACCTCGGCTGAGAGCTGTGTTTTACTGACAATTCGGTTCATAACGGGATTCGCTTTGCTTGTGACTGGGTCAACGTTCAGGTAAAAGAACGCTGCTCGGGAAAGAGAAAAACACAGGAAATTTACCATGTTTACCCGCCTGCCGCAAGTCTCCGCGAGGCCACGCCAGCAATTCTAAATAGGGCTAAGAAGCGCCTCACGGCGCCACTACGAACAGGAGACGGCCCGGCGTTTCCGTTCGTAATGGACCCGTGAGGGCCTTCCCTCAGCGCGTGTCCTGCCATATTTAGAATTGCTGCTACGCACGGATTCACAATTGCTTTTTCACGGACGATTCATCATACTTTCACGTTTTCACTCCGGATGGATGTCTGCACGCACGGGGTGTATTTGACGAAAAAGGCTCTCCAACCATGCGCTTGCTCACCGATCTGACCCGCGGCATCATCAAAGAAAACCCGACCTTCCGGCTCGTGCTCGGCATGTGTCCCACGCTAGCCCTGACCACCTCGCTCGAGAACGCCGTGGGCATGGGCGTCGCCGCCACCTTCGTTCTGGTCTGCTCGAACGCCGCGGTCTCCGCCCTGCGCAACATCATCCCCGCCGCCGTGCGCATCCCGTGCTATATCGTGGTCATCGCCGCGTTCGTCACGATGGTTGATCTTCTGATGCAGGCCTACACGCCCGCGCTGGCAGAGAGCCTCGGCATCTTTATCCCGCTGATCGTGGTGAACTGCATTATCCTCGGGCGCGCCGAAGCCTTCGCCTCCAAAAACGCCGTGCTCTACAGCGCCGCCGACGGCATGGGCATGGGCGTGGGCTTTACCCTCTCGCTCTCCCTCATGGCCGTGATCCGCGAATTCCTTGGTTCGGGCTCGATCACGCTCTGGGGCGACCTCGCGATCAAGAACATCCACAACCACGCCATGGTGCTTTTCGTGCTGCCTGCCGGAGGCTTCGTCACCCTTGGCCTGATCCTGGGCTTCATCAATCACCTGCAGGCCCTGGCGGCCCAGAGGAAGGGCGAAGCCGCTCCCCTCCCGCTGGAACTCGATTGCCGCCACTGCGCCCTCTGCAAAATCGGCGAGTGAGCGCTTAAAGCTGCGAGGCTTTGGACGGACGAAGCACAATGTTCGTGATCTTGTTCGCCGTGTCCTTGTACTGGGGGTCCGCCTTCAGCTTCAGCCACTCAGGGTGTGCCTTAAAGGTTTTCCACGCCGACTCTTTCGCCTCTTTGTTGTCAAACGCCAACAGGTAGGTCAGGTTGGCGAGGTTGCTGCCGGCCAGCGCCTGACCGAAGAGCACCGGCTGCATGCCGCACGCGCGAAAAACGCCGATCTCGCCGCCCTGCTCGAACATCGAAATCTTTTTGGCGTTGCGCTCGATCGTGTAGCTGTTGTAGATGCGCAGCTGCAGCAGCCGGTCCGCCGACGGCGTCACCTGCTTTACCAGCGGGCAGGTCGCAAAGGTATACAGCAGCGAGCTTGAGCAAGCGTCATAAAGCGGATCTTTCATCGGTGCCTCAAAAATCGGCGCAGCGTCTTTCATGAACTGTGCGTCCGCCAGCAACCGCTGGTCGCTCGTGGCGAGCGCGGCCGCGTCAGGATGCGGAATCAGGACGAACACATTGGTCACATACGCCGCGTTGCCGTCGTTCACCTCGCCGTTGCTCCAGAACACGCCGACGCTCTTGACCCCTTGGCGGTTCAGTGCCGGAATCAGCGCCGTATCGAAGGTCTCGATGAGCTTGTCGCGCTTCTCCAGACTGGAACAGGTGTAGGTGCGGAGCTCGACAAACTCCCGCTTGTTGGCTGCCGGGGCATCCTGCGCGGATACTGTCGAGGCCGCGACCAGCGCGGCACCTGCGGAACAAAGGGATGCGATGAAACTTCTACGGTTCATAAGGGACTCCTGATTGAGTGTGTGATTTACGTGCTTAGCTTATCATGCTACAAAACAAAAAAAAGGTTCCCTCGAATCAGTGAGGGAACCCTAAGCGTTTCCGCTTATTCTATCGATACTCAGGAAACACTTCCTTTCATCTTTGTCTCTCGTCTCTGCCGGTTCGCCTTTTCGGCGCCCGGGGCCTGGTTACCTACCTCACTACCTTTTCTCATGTACCGGTGAAAAAGAACCGACTTTTCCAATCAGCGAAGCGTGATTCATTGCCGGACTTTCGTACTGGAAACTGCTGTGCAACGCTTTGTCATTTTTTTGGCGTAAGTCGCCGGACGTGTTGCCGAGTCTCTTCCTTGGTCTGACAAGCTCCTCTTCGTCTGTGTAGGCGTAGAACACCTGATCAGTCATTTTCACGCGCCCATGACCTTTATCAAGACAATCGTCTGACGGTCTGCACCTGAGCAACGGCGCTTCGAAAAGATAAGTCTTTGAAATGAACTCCTTTCTCCAAGTTATCCCGTTCTTGCTTACTCCCTTTCCAATCGTCACGGCTAGTGTAACCTGTGGCTTGCGTTCTGTCAATAACGATATGTGTGTTTTTATCAGATTCCGATTCGCCTTTTGGTGTTCACTTACTCCGGCGTCTGTGACATAATCATTTTGCTGATATATTACTCAGCATTTAGGATTATGAACCTGCTTTTACACACCTGTTGCGCACCCTGCGCGAGTCACTGCATTGTTGTTTTGCGCCAGCTCGGGCATTCCGTGACGCTTTTCTTTTCGAACGCGAACATCGCACCGCACGACGAGTACCTCAAACGGCTAGACGCTGTCCGGCAACTCGCGGCGCAATGGGAGGTGCCGCTCCTAGTTGACGAGCCCGACCACGCGGAATG
>JBBRJN010000274.1:0-4978 GCA_038219365.1 Kiritimatiellia bacterium
CGTTCTTGGGGTACTCGGCGTTGGTCTCGCCAACCGCCGGGTTCAGTCCGCTGTCGGAGTCCTTGTACCAGGAGTGCGTCACGTCTTCCGTGATGGCAGCCGCATTCATGGGCTGAACCGCGCCCGCGCCGTTCACGATGCGCCCTGCCTGGAAGAGCTTGTCCGTACCGGCGTCATTCTGATCGAAGGCACCGTAAGCCAGCAGGTTGCCGTAGCCGCGTCCGATAAAGAAATAGTCGCTGTAGAGCGATGAGAGACGTTCGACGTCCGGCAGGTAGCGGGTGTTGATGAAATTCAGGATCTCATCCAGACCCGCCGCGAACGCGTCCAGATTCGGCTGCGAAGGCACGGCGGTGAACCCTCCGGCGATGAAGGCGGGCGTGTGCGGCAACTTGCCGCCGAACAGCGCACCGATCTCGTGGCAGCGGCGGCGCAGGGTGATGGCCTCCAGATAATGCGCCGTAAAGAGCGCCGACGTGGCCTTGTCCACGCGCCGGTCCATCTCGAAGCCCGGCGTCCAAGGAGGCATACCGAGCCCCTGGATGTAATCGGGCAGAGAGAGCAGGTAGAAGTGCAGAATGTGCGACTCCAGAAAGCAGGCTCCGTGCACGAGGTTACGCAAGATCCGGGCGGCACCGGGAACCGCCATGCCGGAGGCGTCCTCGATCGCCAAGACCGCCGCCTGTGCGTGCGAGGTCGGACAAACCCCGCAAATGCGCGACGTGATAATGGCTGCGTCGCGCGGATCACGTCCTTCCAGGACCTTTTCAAAGCCACGGAAAAGCGTTCCGACGGTCCGCACGCCGGTCACTTGCTGGACGCCGCCCACGGTATCCACCTCAACATCGACTTTGAGATGGCCTTCGATGCGCGTCACGGGGTCAATTGCTGCTACGATGATAGGCATGGTTCACGCTCCTTTTTAGCTTCTTTTGCGGGGGGTATCCGCTTTTTTGTGGGACACGTCAGGGTTACAGGACGTAGGGTTCGTAGAAGGACTGAGGCCCGGGGAAGGTCTTTTCCACGCACCCGTGGCAGTTGCCGTTCACGCCGATGCACCAGTTGTTGCGCCAGCGTTGGTTGGGAGGATTGTTGGGATCAGTGGCCTTGATGTTCCAGGCGCCGTCGCAGCGCGATTTTGTGTAGGGGCCGCGGCAGCCGAGTTGAATCGTGCAGCGCCCGTCGCAGTTCGTGAAGCTCGTCGCCTCGGCCGGCGCGGACGCGTTCACAAGATTGTTGCGGGGGCACTTTTCATGGATCAGCGCCGGGGCTGCCGCGCCCGAAAGCCGCTTGGAATAAAGCGCTGTGGGACGCCCGTCCGCGTCGAGGTCGACCGGCGTACCGGTAAGCAACTGCACGATGGCCCAGACGACCCAATCCGGATTAGCTGGGCAGCCGGAAATGTTGATGGTGGTACGCCCCGTGAGGTCATGTATACTCCTTACCCCGGTGGGATTGCTGCCCGAAGCGGGTATCCCTCCGAACGAGGCGCAGGTGCCTGCGCAGACGATCGCCAGCGCCCGGGCCGACATCTCCTGTACAGCCTGCATGTAGGTTGTCTCGACCCCGTTCAGGCTGTAGACCACGCAAGCCCCGCCGTGGAAGGCCGTGGGCACTCCGCCCTCCAACACCAGCACGTAGTTGCCGCTGTCGTACACCCGCTTCAGTTCGGATACCGCCGCGTCACCGGCCGGGGTCATCAGCGTGGCGTGAAAGACCAGGTTCACGGCACCGGTTAACACGTCGGCGACTGTGGTCGGGAACGCGTCGGCGATCCGGTTCAAAAAGGAGATCGAATCGCCCGTGCAAGAGCTCCCATGCAGCCAGATGACCGAGGGGGCATTCGGCGCGGCCAGCGCTTCGCCCAGCAGGCCCAGCTTCGAGCTGATACCAAGAAAAGCCGCACTCGAACCGCAATATTCCAAAAACGAACGTCTGCTTAGGTTCATTGTGACATCTCCTTTCAGCCGGGGCTCATCCAGCGCCCCGTACCCTGCAACACTCACCCGGGCCAAACCATCAATCTCCATCACTTTCATTACATTACTGTAACGTATACTCAATTGATCTGATTGAGATTTGTCCATACTGTAGCGCTTCACTTGATTACTTGCAACAACAATTTTTAACTTTGAGGCTTTTTGAGTTGTGGGCATCGCCCCCGTTGGAATTGATGCAGCGGAGCGGAAACGGTTGACGTTGCCGTCGGGATGCCGTCATAATGCGCCCTCGTGATGACCGTGCTGAACCGTTTGCGGGAGATTTTCAGATGACAAGCGTTTTACTCACAAGAAGAACCCTGGTGGCGCTGCTTTTAACAACGTGTGCCTTTGCCGGTTTCGTCACGAACGTAATCCGGTGCCTTGTTGTCCTGTGTGGGCTGACCGTGCTCCGGGCCGGAGCCAACGAAGCTCCGACAGCAGGCGAGTTGGCCAGCGAGATCGTTTCGGGCACGAATGTCTATGCGCAAGGTGAGCTCACGATTCACCGGCTCAAAGTCGGCAAACTTGCCGCCAACTGTTACCTTGTCGCCGACGCGCGGAATAACGTGATCGTGATCGATCCGGGCGCCTCACCGGAATATATCCGCCGCTACCTCGCCGACCAGCGACTGCATGTGCTGGCCTACGTGCTGACCCACAGCCACCTTGACCACATTTCTGCCCTAGACGAACTGGTGGAGGCTGTCCCCTCCGAGGTTGCGATGCACCCCGAAGAGAACGACTGGGCCTTCTGCGAGAAGAACGCCTGGCTGCCGTGGTACCCGCGGACGCGCGATGTCGTCATTACGCGCCCCTTGCATGACCAGCAAACGTTCACTGACGGTGGACTGCGTTACACGGTCATTCACACGCCGGGCCATTCGCCCGGCAGCGTCTGTCTCTTTTTCCCAAAAGAGAGGCTGGTTTTCACCGGCGACACGCTCTTCGCCGGCACCGTCGGGCGTACCGACTTGCACCGCAGCAGTACCGCCGCGCTGATGCGCTCGCTGGGCGTCTTTCGCCTGATGCCACCCGAAACGACCATCTATGCCGGCCACGGCGAGCCGACCTCCGTTGCGGCCGAGCTTAGAACCAATCCTTTCCTGCAGGACCGCCCGAAGCCGCCGAATGAAAAAAAGGAATAGGAGTGCCCTTTGGGCAAAAACCAGTGTCTAACCCTGCCAGAGCCGCCGTGTCACTGCGGGGCATAAGCAACCGGCTCGCAAAGGGCTTTGAGGTTGGCGACCGGTGTTCGTGAGGGGATCTCGCAACCCGCCATAACCAGATGTGGGTTGCCGATTGCGGCGTAGCTCTGCGTGACCGCACGGCGGATCGTCTCCGGTGTACCTTTCAAAACGTCTGCCACCGGATCCACACGGCCGGCAATGGCCACTTCATTGCCCACGCATTGCCGCGCATAAGCGGGGTCAACCATGTGGTCGATGTCGAGGATGTCCATGTCCAACTCGCCGATGTGCGGCAGCAGGTGGGTGATGTTGCCGCAGATGTGCAGCTTCGCGAGGCCGTTCTTGGCGTGAATCGCCTCGATGATCTTTTTTTCCAGCGGCCAGATCAAGTTTCGGTAGAGGTCGGGCGGCAGCTGGCTGGCGATGGCGTCGCCGATGCCGATGGTGTCGGCGCCCTCGGCGAGTTGGGCCAGCGCGAAGCGGATCGCGGTCTGGGTGCAACGCTCCATCAGGGCGACGCTGGCGCTCTCGTCATCCATCAGATCCATCAGAAAATCCTGTACGCCGCGCAGGTCGGCGGCTTCGGCGGCAGGGCCCTCCACCCAGCCGAGAATCGAGCATTCGCCGCCGACGCGCACTTGGAATTCACGCACGGCCAGCAGGCGGTCGAACATCCGCTCCGAGGTGTAGGGGTCGGGATCGCTGCGGAGCGGCGAGAGGTCGCGGATGTCCGCGAGCGGCGGCCGCACGAGGCAGGGAGCGTGGTCCTCGATGTACTGGACCTCTGCGCCGAAACCTTGGGCCTCGCGGTATGGGTCGGAAATCGCGCTGACCTGATCAAAGCCGAAGTCGTCGCGGCAGCGGAGGTTGGCCTCCACCAGCACGCGCCAGTTGGCGGCGAAGGCCCCATAATTCGAGCCGATGTGCTCGGCGGCGAACTGCATGAGGATCGGCACGCGCGGCAGAAAGTCCGAGGGTTGGCCGCTGACGGCAGCGAGATAGCGTTGGAGTGAGTTCATAAGAAAGGAGGAGTTAGGAGTTAGGATTTAGTAGGGGCGAACCTACGTGTTCGCCCTCTGCGTGTTCGCCCTCTGCGTGTTCGCTCTCCCTTTATAATTCCCAGCCGTCGCGGCGGAAGCCTTTGATGAAGCGGTTGGCCTCGTCGTTGTTGGTGACTCGCATCGCGGCGTCGTCCCACGCGATGCGGCCATCCACGCGCTTGGCGAGGTTCCCCAGCAAGGTGAGTTCGGTCAGCCGGGCGGAATAGGTGAAGTCGGCGCAGGCGTGGCGGCCTTCAATGATCGCGTTCAGCCAGTCGCCCTCAATGCCGCCCTTGGGGCGTGGCATGGTCTGGGGCGGGCGCTCGAAGGCCTTCATGGCGGCCTCCGGGATGAGGCGCGGGCTGTCGCCGTAGACGCCGCAGACGAGCTTGGCCTTGCTGCCGTTAAAGATCACACCGCCCTCGCCGGGCAGCTTCTGATCGTCCGGCAATTCGGCGGGGCGCGGCGGGCGGGTACCTTCGTACCACGTCAGCTTAAGCGGCGGCTTGCCTTCGTGTGCGGCAAACTGGAAGGTGATGATGGCGGAAAGCGGGTGAATGTCGGGGCTCAGGCCGCACGAGGTGGCGTCAACGGAGACCGGCATGCGCTGACCGAGAATCGTGAAAACCGAGTCGAGGGTGTGTGCGCCGCGGTCGCCCATCATGCCGTTGCCGAAATCCCACCACGCGCGCCAGCGTGCGGGATGGTAGGTGGGGTGGTACTCGCGCACCGGGGCCGGGCCGAGGAAAAGGTCCCAGTTGAGGGTCGA
>JBBRJN010000275.1:0-4971 GCA_038219365.1 Kiritimatiellia bacterium
CGAGGCGGCGCAACTCGATCTCGTCCGGCAGAGGGCGCAGGCCGGCGTGCGCGTGATCATTACAGGCGGCATCAGCGCACCGGTGTTCGCGTATGTGAAGAAACTGTTCGCACGGATGCAGCCTTACGCGCACCGGTTCATGTTGTCGGCCAGTTGCAACACGCCCTACACCGCGCCGTGGCAGACCCTTGTGTGGTTTCGCGACGCGTGGCGCGAATACGCGGGCTGAGTTCCGCATAAGAGGCAAGGGGCGGACCGCCGGACCGTCCGCCTTTCAGCATTACGCAGAAGAGACGGCTCGCCCGGCGGCCGAGCCCTAGCCAATGCCAATCACCGCATTATCTTACTTGGGCGCGACCCACTTGCCGCCGGCTGCGGAAGCGAGCACCGCGTCGCATACGTACTGCGTCGCGAGGGCGTCGCGGAAGGTGGGTCCCGTGGGCTGGCCCTTGGCAAGGCCTTCCAAGAAATCGGCGATCTGGTGGACGAACGAATGCTCGTACCCGATCTGCAGGCCCGGAACCCACCAGTGCTTCATATAGGGCTGGTCGCCGTCGCTGACGTGGATGGAGCGCCAGCCGCGCACGATGCTTTCATCGCGGTGATCGAAGTACTGTAGGCGGTGAAGGTCGTGCAGGTCCCAGCGGATGGAGGCGTTCTCGCCGTTGATCTCGAAGGTGAACTGGGCCTTGTGGCCGCGTGCGTAGCGGGTCGCTTCAAAGTTGCCCATCGCTCCGTTGTCGAAGCGGCAGAAGAAGGTGCAGGCGTCGTCGATCTTGACCGGCTCCATTTTGCCGGTCTCAACATTCTTGCGCGACTTGACAAAGGTCTCCGTCATGGCGTTGACGTCCGTGATCGGGCCGTTCTGCCAGAGGGCGAGGTCGATGCAGTGGGCCAGCAGGTCGCCCGTGACGCCGGAGCCGGCCGCTTTGGCGTCCAGCCGCCAAGTCCCCATGCCACCCTGAGGCACATCGGCCGATATGGTCCAGTCCTGCAGGAAATTGGAGCGGTAGTGGAAGATCTTGCCCAAGCGCCCCTCGTCGATGAGCTGCTTGGCCAGGGCCACCGCCGGGATGCGCCGGTAGTTGAACGAGACCAAGTTGGGCACGCCGGCCTTCTCGACCGCCTTGACCATTTTCAGTGCTTCAGCCCCGTTGAGCGCGAGCGGCTTTTCGCAGATCACCATCTTGCCGGCCTTGGCGGCGGCGATGGCGATTTCGGCGTGATAGTTGTTGGGCACGCAGACTTCGATGATATCGATATCCTTACGCTCGACGACCTTGCGCCAGTCGGTGGCAAAGGATTCGTATCCCCAGCGGTCCGCGAACGCTTTGGCTTCGGACTCCACCAGCCCACAGACGGACTTGAGGACCGGCTTGTATTCTAGGTCGAAGAAATTACCGACCTTGCGGTAGGCGTTGGAGTGGGTGCGGGCCATAAACCCGTAACCGATCATACCGACATTGAGTTCTTTTTTCGCTTTCATTGAGATTCCTCTTGTTCGAATGAATCGTGATAACCGAAAGAATCGACGTATCGAATCCCTCTATTCTTTCGGGTCAGCCGTGTCTTTACTACTCTTTCCAGCCGTGGGCGGTGCGGACGTTGAGCATCGCGGCCAAGATCGAATTCCACGTGCCAGGTTTAAGCATCACCTCGTTTGTGAACATGCAGCCGTCCCAGCAGAGGTGCCGGATGGCGCGTGTCGGCTTCCCGTCCGCGTCGTGCAGCCACTGGCCAGCGGCCCAGGTGATGTCCAACTTGCCGTGCGGGTCGCCCGGCAGACAGTGGCGCCCGGTCTTGTCATGCGTGCCCTGCCCCTTGACCGTGGCATCGTTTTGCGCGACGTGGAAGTCGATCGTCCACGGGCGCAGCTTCGCAACGAGCTGCGTGTACGCCGCGCGGAAGGTTGCCGTGTCGCTCCACTCGAACGCCTCGGGCACGAGCCGGTCCTCCGGCGCGTTGAAGCCGAGCAGATAGAGCAGCGTGTGGGCCATGTCGGCCTGGAACCCGAGCGTCTTTGGACGTCCGACACCTTCGAGCACCTGCAGCATGGTGCGCCACGAGTGCATGCCGCCCCAGCAGATCTCACCTTCGGCCGCGAGCCGCTCACCGTACTCTTCAGCCACGTCACAGGCGCGGGAAAAGGTGTCGATGATCAGCTTGGTGTTGCCGACAGGGTCTTTCAGCCACTCCGAAGGCGAGCCTGCGGAGTCGATGCGGATCACGCCGTAGGGGCGCACGCCGAGGTCGCGCAGCTTCTTTCCGATGCGGCAGGACTTGCGTACCTGCTGCACGAACTGATCGCGTGCGGCTTGATCGCCGAAGGCCGTGCCGCCGCCTGCGGGCGGCCAGACCGGCGCGACGAGCGAGCCGGCCACGAGGTTATTTTTCTTCAGCGTGTCGGCCAGCTTCTTCAAGTCGTCGTCCGTGGCGTCGATATCGACATGTGGCGCACAGAGGAAGAGGTCGATGCCGTCGAACTTCACGCCGTCCACTTCGGCAGCGGCGGTCAGCTCGATCATGGTCTGCAAGTCGATGAGCGGCTCCGGCGTGCCGGGCCCTTTACCCACAACGCCCGGCCAAGCGGCGTTGTGCAATTTAGGAAAGGTATTGGTCATTTCAGGCCTCCCACATCCGGCGCACTCGGATTAACCTCGGGGCCGAAATAGCGCAGCATCACCAAGGGTTCGGTCTTGGAGGTGTTTTCGAAGACCACGCCGGCTTGCGCCGCACCTTCGACCACGAAAACTTCGTCGTCGGTCAGGTCATGGAAACGGATCAGGTTAGGGCTGCTGAGGAGCTGGCCATTGATCTTTCCTTTACCCTGTACCGTGATCAGGCCGTAAGCGCCGCCATCCTTAATGGTGCACTTCACGCCAGGCAGAACGGTCAGTTCTTTGGCCGTCACGCACTGCCAGCCCTTGATGCGGCCATAGCAGATCCACTTGTCGAAATAGCCTTCCGCTTCCGAGCCTCCCGCCAGCACAGGTTCGAGGTAGTGGTTCTTGTGGAAATTCGGATCGGTGTTCTGCTTCCAGTCGAGCTGCTCGACGATGTAGTCGAGGTCATATTTCTTCTCCTCGGGAACGTCTTTGACCAACAGCGACCAAGGAACCTCGCGGCCTTCGACCAAGCTTTGGTACATGCCGAACACATCCGAGCCCCACTGCGGCTCGTAGGTGCAGAGCGACCCGGGCGCGTGGAGCACGCACGGCGGCACAAGCCAGCCCGTGCCGGGCTTCAGGCGATAAGCCTGCGAAATGTCAAGGATGCCATTGTCGCCCTTGTTCCAGTTTTCGAGGCAGCGCCGCACCTCGGCTTTGGTCGTGCCGGGCACGAGGCCGAAGAAGGTGTAGGGAAAGTTGTTGCCGACGTTGTTGTGCTGGGGCGGAAAATAATAAGTCTCTGGCTTGCCCTCCTGGCCGATCAGCTTCGCCTGCTGGGCGTTCTGGTGGATGTGGTGAGGAATGGGCCCCATGTTGTCAAAGAACTTGCTGTAGACCGGCCAGCGGCGATACTTTGTCCAGATGTCCTTGCCGACAGCGACCGCGCCGAGTGCGGCCACCGCGTCGCGCAGCAGGAAGCGCTGGTTTTTATAGACGACATAGCTCAGGCCCTCGTCCGGCACGCGTCCCTCGTTGGCGGCCTCGGTGGTGGAGGCGAACCAGCGTTCGTCGATGCCGCCGCGGCTGAGCCCGTACGCGTAGAGGTCTTCAGGATGCAACTTGAGACGGCGTCCGGGATGGAGGAAGGAGCGCGGCACCCAGTTCGGTGCCAGACGCAACACGCCATTTCCCTGATTAAGGGCCGCATCGGCCACACTCTTGACATCGGAGGTGACGGTTTTGAGATCGGTGACAGACCGCGTCTTCATAGCAAATGTTTCCCCTTTTGTTTGAAACCACGCCACGCCAGAAATAAACCGGCGTTTGATTGCTCTATTCTACCACCTTCACCGTCGAACGACAATATCGATACCTCTCTTTCCTAATTTGTACACATCCTTCGTTTTATGCTTGAGTCGGCCCACCGGTAAAAGGGACAATACACGACATTATGAAAAACGTTTCAATCTCTTCCTTTGTTTGCGGTCTCACAACCGCAGGGCTCCTGTGCGGAGCGACCTCCCTGTTTGCGGCCGATGACGCCAAGGCCTTCGTCGGACGCTGGGCGCTGACGCTTCCGGGCGGCGGCGCGGGCTGGCTGGGCGTTGAGCAGCAGGGCGGCGCGCTCAAGGGCGCGCTGCTTTGGGGCGGCGGCAGCGTCACGCCGGTAAACGAGACCACCGTCGAGAATGGCGCGCTGGTCGTCATCCGCAAGAGCAACGCCAAAAAGGACGGCAAGGACGTGCAGAATGTGGAGACCATGACCGGCAAGCTCGACGGAGACAAACTGGTATTCAGCTCCCGCACGGTGAATTCGGACGGCAAGGAGGTCGGCAAGGCCGAGTTCTCGGGCAAGAAGATCGCCGACCTGCCTCCCAAACCGGATCTGTCGAAAGTCACGTTCGGCACGCCGATCGCCTTGCTCAACGGCAAAGACATGACCGGCTGGAAACCCATGAACGATAAGGCACCCAGCTACTGGAGCGTCGCCGACGGCATGCTCAGCAACCGCGTCAAGGGGCCGGACGGAAAGAACCGCCATGGCGGAACCAACCTCCGCACCGTGGCGGAGTTCGAGGACTTCAACCTCAAGACCGAAGTCCGCTTGAACGAAGGCGGCAACAGCGGCATCTACCTGCGCGGCATCTATGAGGTGCAGATGGCGGAAACTTTCGGCAAGCCCCTTGACTCCCACAACATGGGTGCCCTGTACAGCCGCATCACACCCGCCGTCGCCGCCGAGAAGCCGGCCGGCGAGTGGCAGACGGTCGACATCACGCTGGTCGACCGCCACCTGACAGTCATCCTCAACGGCAAGACCATCATCGACAACCAGCCTGTGCTCGGCTGCACCGGCGGCGCG
>JBBRJN010000276.1:0-4961 GCA_038219365.1 Kiritimatiellia bacterium
TGGAGGGCGTGCCACGCGTGCATTCGAACATCACGGGCAACAGTTTCACGCCGGTGGTCAAGACTTCCGCACGCGATAAACAAAATGCCCTCAAGGGCGCGGAACTCAGCGCCATGGCCTTTCTTGAGAGCCTCTTCAACAAAGCGTTCCGCATCCGGTCGCAGGCCATCACCGACGGGACCGTCTATCACTTTCAAATGCCGCCTGGAGACTATGTTCTCTGTGCCACGCAGCGGATCAAGGACCCGAACGCCGCTTCGCTGGCGGGTTCGGCGACCGCCGTCTGGTGGACGGCGTTTCACTTCGACGGCGAACACCCGACCTCCGTCGCGCTGACCGCTGACAACGCCATGACCTGGCGCGATATCTTCCAGCTTTCACGCGCGCCTTGACGTGGAGCGGTGGGGGCAGCGCAGAAACAACGCTGCCCTCGCACATTAATTCAAGTCGCCGAACATCTCCATCGCCCGCGTGATCGTCTCCACACCCACTTCCAGCAGCATGGGGATCTGACTCTTGTCGCAAATCTGGCAAATCTCGAAAAGGACGACAAAATCGCCCTTCTTTCCGGCGGACTCGCTATAGACGCGCACATAGGGCGTCGTCTGCATCGTGAGGTTCATCTCCTCAAAAATCTCGATCGGATACTTGATCTTCTCCAGCGTGAAGCCGCTGATCAGCGAGAACCGCTCAGGCGCATTCTCTTCGACCATCAGGATGAACGTGTCATCCTCGATCATGAAGATCAGCCGATCCTCTCGCGCCTCAAACGCATATCCCGCCGCCTTGAGCGCCTTGACATACACACTGCTCTTGAGGTCTTCTAGCTTAGCGGGCTTGGCAACGGGCTTAGCGGGCTTGGCAACCGGCTTAGCGGGCTTGGCAACGGGCTTAGCGGGTTTAGCAAGCTTGGCCGGTTTAGAGGGCACAAGCGCCTTCGCGGGGGTTGCCGCCTTCGCAGGTTTAGCAGCCTTCTTTTCACTCTGTTTTTTCGCAACGGTCTTCTTCATACTGAATTTCCTTTTTGAGTCTACCTGAACACACGGCGAAACTTATCTGACGACAGCCGCTGTTTTGTCCCTCGTGTGCTTTCAGTTTATCACACGGCACCCGGCTGTGATAGATGGCAAGTTAGGAAACCTTTCATCAGGGAAAAACGGAGCGATAGAAGTCGAGCATCGTCTTCAGGTTAACCTTCGTGTAGGGCTCATCACACGCAGGCGTCTTCTTGCCCGCATCGGAAAACCACAGGTCCAGCGTCTCCGGCATGAAGATCGCATTGTGCAAATTGGAACGCATCGCCACCGGACGCTTGATGATCTCGATCATGACTTCCGGCGTGATCTTGCCGAACTGCGCCTGCACGCGCTCCGACAAGGCCTTGGCTCGGCTGCCCGCCGACATCAGCACCGTATCCTGCGGCACGGTTGGCAGCAGCGGGTTCTGCTGTCCGGGCTGCAACAGCTCAACCTTTTCAGGTGTGGCACAAACCCCGACCATGTTCCGTTTGGCGTCGCTGATCACATAATAGTACTCGCAGGTGCGCGGAATCTTTCGCATGATCTCAACCGCCTGCTCGACCGTCTCGGCCTTTTCCGCGATCTCGCGCATCAGGAAGGTCATCGGAATGCCGTCCCAATTTCCCTCGCCGCGTCCGCCCATCTCGCCGATCGCCAGACCGCGCGCGTTCATCGCCGTGACCGTGCCGAGAAAACCGGCATAGCCCACCGACACCCACGGGATGCCGCCCTCGGGAATGAACACCTGCAACACCGTGTATTTCTGCAGGTTGATGTCGCGCATGTAATCCAACACGCGCGCATGCACCACGCGCCCGTCGGCGCTGGCCGTGTTGCGCACCGCCACGCCGCTGCAGTGGAACAACTCCGGGAAGAAATTCCCGCACAGCGCATCGCGCTCGGTAATGCCCGCCGCCGCCGCCATGGCGCGGCACTCGCGGAGAAACCGTTCCGGCG
This sequence comes from Kiritimatiellia bacterium, assembly GCA_038219365.1. GTDB lineage: Bacteria > Verrucomicrobiota > Kiritimatiellia > RFP12 > UBA1067 > JAHFSX01. The sequence continues at coordinate 1,977 of JBBRJN010000276.1, forward strand.
TATAGGGTGAAGACCGGCGGTAAATCTCGTCGATGCGGTCATAGAACCACTCGCCTTTCTGCACCGCCAACCCCGCCCCTACCAAGGCCATGGTGCGCGGCATCACTTGCGGCACCAGGTCTGCCAGCAGCCGCCCGTGCGCCCCGCCCATCTGCTCCGGCGTGCCCCTCACAATTAAGACCCGCTTCTCGCCGATTTTGCACAGCAGGCCATGGCCATTAGGATCTTTCGCGACAAGCGTGAATTCCTGCGCACCAAGACCCGGGGTTCCGGGTTCAGGGTTCAAGTTCTTCTTGTCGGCGGCACCCTGCTGCGCGTTTTGCGCCGAAGACGACAGACAGCCAAACCACGCCATCCCCGCAACAACAAACATTCTGACAATCATCCGCTTCATTCTGTTGCCTCCATTGCGAATTGAAAGATCGACGCGAACATGCGCAGCACATCCTCCTGCCGCACGTCCTTCCGCGGCAGACCGGGCGGCGCATCAAACACCGAGTCATCCACCACCGCGTTCAGCCGCCAATACGTGAAACGGAGTTGCCCGGAACTTTCGGCAAACGTCCACGAGATCCATTGAGGCGTCGCGTCGAACTTTGCAAAAGCCAGTTGCACCATGCCTTTCGTCCGTTTGTGGGTCACGGCCAGTTCGAGCACGCGTTCGCCTTGTGCCCCGTTCGTCTCCGTGATCGCGGCGTACGGCTTCAACGCCTCGGGAGCAAGCGCCGCACCCGCAAGCAGCCCCGCGCCGACCTGAAAGCGCATCAGCAACTGCGGCAGGATGTATTCCAACGGCCGCCGCCCGGCCACGGCGTCCTCCGTTCCGCAAAAGACCACCTTGCCGCCGCCGATCAGCCACGGGCAACTTCCTAAGCCGAAACCCGCCTTACCCACCTCCGGAAAGACTCCTGTCAGCTTGAAGCGCCCCTGTCCGGCGCATGCGTAATCGAATCGGGCGTCATAGGCCTTGCCAGCCACCGTGATCTTTGCGTCCACTCCCACCATGTGCGCCCGGTTCGTTTCCGGCTGCCCGCCCAAGATCGTCGCGAGGCCGGAAAGGAACTGCCCGACCGTGTCCATGGGCGAAGGCACCCCGTTGGTCTCCGGCGGTTTCCATGAAATCGGGGTTTCCGCCCCAAAGAATGAAACGACCTCCTCCACCACCTTGGGAAACCCCGCCATCGCCGTATAGTGATCCATCCCCTTCAGCCATATCACCTGGTCGGCGCAGCCGGCGGCCTCGGCCAGCTTACGGCCGCCCTCTGGCGGCAGGACCTGGTCGTTTTCCGCACACACCATGCGCAGGTTGCCCTTTGAAGCCAACCGCCGCAGCGCCTCTTTCGAACGGAGCGGATCCTGGCGGTCGACGCATGCCCAGACCCTTTCCTGGTCTTGCGGAGGAAACGCGGCAATCGCCTCCCGTGTCCCGCGCCCCTCGCGCGCGGTCTGGATCACCTGTTTGATGTCGCAGCCGACAAGCGTCAGAAACGCTTTGTAAATCCGCGGCTCGACCGCGCACACCGTCGCCGCCTGCAACGCCCCCAAGCTGATCCCCGTGATGCCGACATGTCTGCCGTCCACCTCAGGAAGGGCCTGCACAACGTCGACCGCGCGACGCGCGTCTGTGATCCCCTGTTCCATCGCCCCGATGAGCAGATCGGCACTCGTCGCTAAAACCTTCTTGCCCTCGGCCCCGCCGCGCTCGCCGTAATACGGCTGCTTGAAAAACAGCGCGATCACGCCGTTTTCTGAAAGGCGCGTGCAGAGCAGGCGGCTGAGCTCATAGTTGCCGTTGAGGATATGCATACAGACGACGGCCGGGAACGCACCTTCCGGCGTCGTCCCCACCGGCATGAATAGTTCAGCAGGCACCGTGTTGTTCGCCTCATGCGGCGACACAACCGGCGAAGGAAACCGCAGGTCGTAAATCAAGTGGTTCCGCAACTGCTCACGAAAAACCCGCGTATACGTAAACGCCTGGCCCGAAAAACTTCTGCCTGCGGGCACCGTCACCTGTTCAGGCACCGGCGAGGTCGTCTGAGCGAACGACGCACCCGCAAGCAAGATCGCTGCTGCAACTCTCCACATCATCTTATTTGTCCCCGTTCTTTTGAGCATCCGCTCGTGTTTGCTGGTTATCTGTCCTGCCCGACCCGATCTCCATCGGATGGGTCCAAGCCTCTTTTTTCTCTTGCTCTACTCCATCTCTTGCCCCCGATTTTATAGCACCATTTTGATTATCAGGCAAGCCTACCCAACACAGGGTCCGCATGACACACGCGACGGCAAACCGGAACTGCTTGAACATTACGGCGCGGTGAACCACACGGACAGCAACACGCGTCCACCTGCCAACCCCAAGCAACCGCCTCTGCCGCCGAATTATCTGCCCGTAACGAGATTGGTCGCGAGTACGCTTGCGTGGAGAACATCGACATCCAGATCGGCCGCGTGCTGAAGAAGCTCGAAGCGCTCGGCGAGTTGGAGAACACCTACATTTTCTACACCGCCGACCACGGCACCGCGATCCGGCTGTCATTCAAGCAACCGGTCGGACGCCGAGCCCCGGACAGACAAATCTGGCTGACGATCCGCGCTATGCCGACAAACGCAAGGAGTTAGAGGCGCTGCTGCTGTCCGAGATGCGCAGGCTAGACGACCCATACCGCTTGTGGGACCAGCCAAACGACGGGCTCACGCCATTGTAAGGGGCCGTTCTCCACACCATTGGCGCGTCCTCGCTACTCTTTGAGACGGTGTGTCGGTGCGTTTTTATTTTTCGCCATGCTCTCGGCCAGACGGTACTGCTCCCTGAAAAAGGCCGTCCACTCGCGCAGGGTTTCGAGACGCGGCACCTTGGCATAGTCTCCGATCGCGCTGGACCACGTCAGCGGAAAAGGCCGGTCGGGCATGGCCTCCAGCACCCGCATGGCCGCAGGATTCTTCTCCGGCCCGCCCTGCTCCATAATCGCCTGCCACGCGCTC
>JBBRJN010000277.1:0-4933 GCA_038219365.1 Kiritimatiellia bacterium
CCTTCCCCGACACACCCCTCACCATCATTCCGCGCGACTCGGCCGCCAGCGTGACGCGTGTCGCCAAGAGCAGCAGCGGCCATTTTCTGCTCGTGCGCGACGGAGAGGACGGGCGCCTCGAAGTCCGTCTGCCGACCCAAGCCGGCACCTGGGACGACCTCGCCATGCGGTGGGTCGACTCCGGCAACGACTGGGTCACTGTCGGCCTCGGCGGCGGCTTGTTTTTCGCTTCCGAAACAGCCGGCGGATCGCCGAGCCGTGCCACCAACGAAGCCGTTCACGTCACCACGGACGGCAAAAGCGTCTCCTACGTCGGGCAACTCATTTGCGGGAGCCGCACCTCGCCGGTGAACCTCCGCTTCCACCTCGTGGGCAAGTCGCTTGTCATGGACATCCAGGCCGGCGGCGGTCAGCTTCAAGAGTGCCGCTTCGGCGCCACGCGCGGGTTCACAAGCCCGCGTCTCGTGACCGTTCCCTATTACACGTACGGCTATGTGGACGGACTTGCGCGTCCCGCCGCCATTCTCTCCGGCCGCGCCGCGGCCCCGCTGTTCTTCATGGCGCATATCGACTGGACACAGTCTAACGCCTCCACGCCCTTCGCCGAAAACCTGCGCTTCGACGGCGCTCTCGCCAGCAATGGCGGCACGCGTTACCTCCTCAAGACCGACGGCACCCGCAACCCGTGCTTCGAGCGCTTCGTCCTCACCCTCTCCCCGAAGTTTGATGACGTGTTGCCCAATATCCCCAACCCCGTTTCGCCCTGGAAGCACGTCACGGGCACACGCGTTTGGCGCGCCCATGGCGCTGGAAACCGCGAGAACGACGCAACGTACTGGCGTACCGTCCGCCGTTGGGGCATGAGCCAGATCGTCGTCACCGACCACGAGACCGGTTGGCGCGACGGCAACGAGAGTTTCACCTTCCGCACCGAGCCCGCACCCAAGAAAGGCGGCGTTGAGGGGCAACGCCGCTACGCGCGGATCATGCAGGACGAACTTGGTTTCGTCTATGGCCCTTACAACAACTTCACCGACTTCGCACCCGTCAACGGCTTCTGGCACAGCGACCTCATCTCGCGCACCTCTGCCAATCAGCTTCAGCAAGCGTGGGAGCGCTGCTACGCGCCCAAGCCCGCCCGCGCCGTAGAGTTCTGCGAGCGCCTCGCGCCGATCATCGAGAAGACGTTCGGCTTCAGCACAGCCTACTGCGATGTGCACACCGCGGTCACGCCGTGGAGCCGCGTGGATTTCGACGCCCGCGTGCCGGGTGCCGGCACGTTTGCGGCCGTCTTTTACGCGTACGGCGAAATCATGCTCCTCCAGAAGGCCGCCTGGGGCGGCCCCGTGTATTCCGAGGGCAACAACCATTTTCCCTATTGCGGCCTGACCGACGGCAACTACGCCCAAGACCAGAGCTACCAACTCTCCGAAAACCCCTGGCTCGTCGACTTTGACCTGCGCCGGATGCACGATCTCTGCTGCAACTTCGGCATGGGTAATCCCGAGATGTTCTATCCCGGCCATAGCGAGCCCAAGGACCCCGAGGCCGCGCGTGACCGCTTTCTCACGGCCACCGTCGCGTTCGGCCACCCCGGCTTTCTGCTGACCGGTCGCGACGGCGAGCTGCGCAGCTACTACATGCTTCAGGCGCTGGCCAGCCTCTACACGCAGTCTTCGGCCGACACCATCGGATACGGGGCGTCCGATGGCGAGATCTTTGAAACCTCAGCGGCCCTCGCCAACGGGGCCTATGCGCGTTCGCAGGTGGTCACGCGCTACGCCAACGGCTGCGTCACGGTGGCCAACGGCAATCTGGCCGAACGTCTCAAGACCACCGTTGACGGCACCGCGCTCGACCTGCCTCCCAACGGGTACTGGGGCCGTAGCTCCAACGCTGCCGTGCGTGTCTTCAGCGGCGACGTCAAGGGCCGGCGCGCGGATCTCTCGGTCTCGCCCGACTACACCTATCTCGATGGTCGCGGCACGTTCGTGCGCTTCCCCGAGGGTGCCAGCGCGGGCGTTGCCCTCTGCCTCGCAATGACCAACGGCTTCGCGGAAATCCTTCTCTACAAAACCTCCGAGGCCGGGTTCCCCTTCACAATCACCGAGGCCGTCGCCCTGTCACAGGATAACCGGGTGCTCGGTCCAGCCGAAGTCCGCACCGCCCGCGGCCTCAGCTATGTGCAGCCCGTGAAGAACGCGTTTTCCTATCGCTTCCGCAAGGGCCTGCCGCCGCCCGCCTCAGCGCTCACCTGCGAGCGGGAGCAGGTCGTGCCCGGCGAGCGCCTCACGGTGAGGGGCGGCACGACGCACGAGGGGGTGATCCCGGCCGATGCCAAACCCGGCGCGCGCGTGTGGCTGACCTTCGAGAATGCGTGGATCGACTTCACCGTGGCGCTCCCGCCCGCGCCGCCCGCGCCACGGCCCGCACCGCCGTCAGGCGTTGCCCTGCCCGCTTGGTTTGCGCGCGGCATGGCCCTGCGCAACCAAGCCGAACAGGCGCTGGACACCTCCGCCGGCGCGCAACTCCACGCCGCCTCGGCAACCTGCGGCGGCGTCACGAAAACGCGCGGGCTTTTCATGCATCCGCCTTACAAAGGTGGCTCCGGCTACACCTTCGCCCGGTACGCGCTCACGCTGCCGCTTCAGCCGCTGGCCCTCCGGTGTGCGGTCGGCAAGCAGGACGGCAGCGACCTTGGCGACGGCATTCTCTTCCGCGCGGTCGTCGAGGACGAGGCCGGCAAACGTACCGAGATCGCGCACCTCACCGTTACCGCGCATGCCTGGCTTTCTCTGGAAGGCGAACTGACGCCGTGGGCGGGAAAGCCCATCTTTCTCCTGCTCATGACAGACGTGGGCCCGAAAGACAACAGCAGCGGCGATTGGGGCGCCTGGGCCGATCTCCGTCTGGAACCAGTCAAAAGCCCCTGAGAAAGAGGCTGCTATTGCGAAGGCGCAAGGCAAAAAGGGGGCTTAAGCCCAGAGGCGCACGCACGGTTTGTTTGTGCAAAACGAGTCATGCGAGGTTATTCGCATGTCAGATGGCATGGTGTGGCACGGGCGTCTCGCCCGTGGTTACGTGCGCAAATGAACGAACAGCAGGCGCTCGCCACGTTGCCATGGGCGAGACGCCCATGCTACTCTTTCGCCTCCTATGTGCTTCTACTCAGAATAAACTGTGCGTGCGCCGGCCCGTTGGGAGCCAAAAACTCCACATTGACCGGCGGGGGGTGAAAGCTCTATACTATCGCGTTTAAACCTTGGAGGCATTTTTGTGAATGTTGAACTGATTGAGAAAGCGAGAGTCCGGGTCCCCAGCGTTCCGGTACTCGTGAATCTGGTTTCGAAACGCGTGCGTCAGCTCAATATGGGTGAGAGGCCGTACGTGAAACCCTTTTCCGCAGACGAGGACAAGTGTGACATCGCGCTGCGCGAGATTGCGGATGGGTTGCTTATTTCCGAGGTTGACTTCGGTGCCATTGCGAGAGCTGAGGCGGCACACACGCGGTGGTCGGAATAACCGGGTGTTGCGCGACAGGCGCGGGTTGAAAAGGTCATGAGCGGGGAGAATAAAAAACGAAACGGCGGCAATCTGACGGTTAACCGCAGGGCGTTGCACGACTATTTTGTTCTCGAGAAAGTCGAGGCGGGAATCGAGCTGCTGGGAACCGAGGTCAAGGTGGTCCGGAATGGGGAGGCGGGTTTAACCGGCTCTTATGCCCAAGTTAAGGACGGCCAGCTCTTCCTGAACCAGGTGATGATCCCGCCCTATGCCTTCGGCAATCGTTTCAACCACGACTCGCTGCGGACACGAAGGTTGTTGATGCACACGCGGGAGATACGCAAGTTGCAGGCGCAGTCGGAGCAGAAGGGGCTGTCGCTGATACCGTTAAGGATGTACCTGACACCGAAAGGTCGGGTCAAAGTGGAGATCGGAGTCTGCCGGGGCAAAGCCCAGGAAGACAAGCGCGAGACCATCAAGCGGCGGGATGCGGACATGGAAGCCCGCCGTGCCGTTGTGACACAGTACAGAGGATAAGCGTTAAGCGGAGGAGGAGCATATGACGTTGCCAATGGGTTTCATCGAGAACATCGGACCTACACAATTGTTGATCGTGTTGGCGATTGCCGTGTTTTTTTTCGGAGGCAAGAAGTTGCCTGATCTGGCGCGCTCGCTAGGCCGCAGCCTGGGAGAGTTCAAGAAGGGCAGGGAAGAGGGCGAGAAAATAGCCAACGAGAAGGTCAAGCAGATCGTCGACGACATCAAGAAGGAAGACCCTGAAAAAATTGAAGCTCCGAAGGCCTAGACCGGGCCATCCGAGAGCGGTGAAAGTGAAGGACGGGCGCGTGCCCGTCCTTTTTTGTGTAAAGCATGCGAAAACACCAGTGTCCTCCGTTCCTGAAAGAAAGTCTAATTATTCTGCCCGCTTGACACCTCCCCGCTTCGGGCGTACATTAAAACGGTACTCGGCCGATGGGGTCGGGGCCAACCCGCGAGGCTTATCATGAACCTGAACACAATACTCACAGCAGCGATCACCAAGGGCGCAATGCGCGCCACGCGTAAACCCATAGCGGTCCTGCGCGGTGACGTGGCCGACCTCAAACGCCAAGTCACGGAATTGAAGCGCCTCCTGCGTGCAGTGCAGAAGGCTTCTCCGCATAAAGTGGTTGAGGCACCCGCCCCTGAAGCCGAAGCCGGTAGACCCACGCGCATCCGGCCCACAGGGCCTATGGTGCGCAAGCTCCGGGCAAAGCTCGGGATGACCCAGGCCGAGATGGCCGCTTTGATCGGCGTGTCAGGCCTCACGATCTCTAAGTGGGAGACCGCGCAAGGCCGCATCATGTTGCGCAGTCGTACGCTTAAGGCGCTGGCCAAGGCCAAGGTCATAGGCAAGCGGGAAGCAAAAGCCGCGCTTGAAAACGCTCAG
>JBBRJN010000278.1:0-4921 GCA_038219365.1 Kiritimatiellia bacterium
GGTCGGACGCGTGATTGAGATCGTAAGCGGAATGCCGTATGAGGCCTTTTTGCAGAAACGTATTTTCGATCCGCTGAAGATGCGCGACACGACCTTTTTTCCGACTGCGGGGCAGGTGAGGCGGCTGGCCAAATCGTATGGCGCGAACAAGGAGAAGAGCGGTCTGGTCGAGACGGCGCTCCCGTTCATGAAGCCGCCGTTTGATCGGGCGGGACGCTATCCCGAGCCGGGCGGGGGGCTTTTTTCCACCGGCGAGGATCTGGCGAATTACTGCCAGATGCTTCTCAACGGCGGTACCTTCGGCGGCCAGCGGTTGCTCTCGGAAACGGCGTTCGCGGAGTTGACCAAAATCCAGACGGGGCAGCCGAATCAAAAGTACGGGCTCTGCTTTGCCGTGAATCAGGATGGGCATGGCGCCTTCGGACATGGCGGCGCTGCGGCGACGAACATGACGATGTACCCTGAGCGCGGGCTTGCCCTGATCTGGCTCGTGCAGGTTTCTGGCGGCTATCCCGGCAAGGGCGGCGAGGCGCAAGGCGCGTTCAACGCGGCGGGATTTCAGCTGGGTGTCGGCAAACGGTGAGCGCCAGAAGAAAGATGAATCGGCATGTCAGTAAAAACGGATTCCGTCATCGTGTGCATGTCCCTTTTGACAGGTGTGCTGATGGCACAGGAGCGCCCTGCGCTCGCGCTGAGTTTTGATGATGTTCGCGGAAACCTGTGTGCCGATCAGGCGGATGCCGCGGCGGCAAGACTCCTGCGGGGCGACGCGGGCTTGCCGATGCGGGTCCCTGGCGTACGAGGCGATGCGCTTTGGTTCTGGGGGGAGCCCGGCCAGGGCGTAGTCGTATCAAACCGTGCAGCGCTGAATGTGACCGGCGAGTTGACCATCAGCGCATGGATCTGGGTGCAGCGCTTCGGCGATCACCAGACCCTCGTGTGGAAAGGCGACCGCAAGCCGACGGTTGATCAGATCAACTACCGGTTAGCGCTCAGACCCGAGGGGCAGGTCGAGTTCTCTTTCAAGGGGCCTTCTGACGAGTGGCGGCAGATCATGTCGCCCGGTTCGATTGCGCTTCACCAGTGGGTTCATGTTGCGGCGAGCTTCAGCCGCGGCAAGGCTGCGATCGACATTGGAGGAAAACGGGTAATCGAAGGCCCGCTGAAAACATTCGGCGGAGACCCGAAGTCGGTCTGGCTGGGCGACTGCCTGTTGACGAATGCCGCGCCGCTGGAAATCGGAGTCGGACAAGAACCTTCCGGTGAGCCGGGGCAATTCTTCTGCGGCGCGATCGATGAGGTGAAGGTGTGGCCGGTCGCGCGTTCAGTGTCGGTTGAGGCGGGTGCGCCTTCCGGCAGGGCATCGCCCTTGGCTGCGCTGCGCCTCTTCGAGAAGGCGTTTACGGCAACGGAGATCCGTGCAGCGCCGTACGTGGTCGGACGACTTGGCGATGGCCATGTGCCATGGATGCTGGAGATCGGTTTTCCCGGAAGCAAACGGCCCAGCCTCCGGTTGCCTGGCGTGAATCTGCCGGATGGCACGTTCCGTTATCTTTTGGACGACTATTGCGGGGCCGTCGATTTGCGTGAGTCAGAGCAGATCGACGTGATCGGCTACCGGTGCGGGGATGCGACCGTGCCCATCGCAGCGAGCGTGTCGCTTCAGTCAGACGCACAGGTTGCGCATGTCGTCGTGGACACCGGCAAGCCCCTTCAGAAGATCCGGGGGTTCGGCTGTTACGCGGATGTGCCCAAGACGTTTTTGAGCGATCCTGCGGCGCGTGAACGCGAATACGCGCCGCTGCTCGATGCGCTGCGCGAGATCGGGGTCACACAACTCGACTTCAGTTTTGCCACGCAGATGCTTGAGCCGCAGAACGACGACGACGATCCGCTGCATATCAACTGGGAGACGTTGCGCAAACGCTTCACCTCCGAACCGGGCGCACGAACGCTGGTGGCTTTTCTGAAGTACGTGCAGGCGCGTGGTTTCACGATCGGACTCCGCGCCATCAGCTATGCCGGCTGGCAGTGGTCGGGGCAGGGAGCGATCCGGAGCCCTGACTGCGACGAAGTGGCGGAGTCGTGTGTGGCGATGCTGATCCTGTTGCGCGAAGAGGGCCTTGCGTTGACGCATCTTGTGCCGGTGTGGGAGCCCGCGTATCCGCCCGAAACAGTGGCAGAGGTTTGCGTGAAGACGGCGCGACTGGCGAAACAGCACGGCTTCGACCTGCCGATCGTCGGGCCTTACCGCATCGCGACCGGTGGGCAGAGTATGGACATGGATGTGATGCCGGATCGCTATTTGAACGGACAGCGCTATGTTGAGGCGTATCTGCGGACGATGGGCGATCTGGCCAGGGTTGTGGGGGTGGAGGATTATGCCTCGGGCTGGTTCAAGACAGAGGCAAACTTGTTGAGGTTACAGCGGGAGGTGATCGAGCCTGCTGGCCCCGTTGCGGGCCAACCTCGCGAGGTGTGGTTGTTGGAGTATGGGCCGCTCTGCGGAATCGGGCCGTGGAATTTCTACCCGTCTCGCTGGCACGGCGCTTACTCAGGCTACGAATCCGCTTTCAGGCTGGCCCGGATGATCCATCAGGAACTCGACGGCGGGGTCAACAATTTCTTTTTCTGGAAAGCGTATGACGGGATCGGTGACGGTGCTCTCATCAGCTCATTCGGTTTGATCAAAAGTGCTCGGCACAACAGCGAGCGGCGTCCGCCTTACCAGACGGCCCGTGTGCTTTGGAAGCATATCCCGTGCGGGGCGCGGCATCTGGCGTGTACAGCAGACGCAGGCGTGCTGGCCAATGCGTTCGTAACCGATGATCGGTACACGGTGCTGCTGACGAACCCGCGGAGCTGCGCGGTGACGGACGAGGTGAGATTGCCCGGTGTGCGGCTGGCCCCGCAGGCTTTTCATTATAGCACCAGCGAGTCGGTGGCCTATCAGGAACGCGAGCTTCTTTTAAAGGGTGACGGAACCTTGTCAGTCGTGTTGCCGCCGAGGAGTGTGAACGCACTGGTCTGCCGCGCCTCACAGGCGGCTGTGCCTTTTGAGCGAACGGTGTGGACGGAGCCAGCCGAGGCGTGCGTTTATTTGAGCGATCTTCAATGGGCGGCGGTGAGCGTGGCGGGAAAAAAGGAGCTGGAGCGGTCGGCCATCAACGGGATGGGGGTGACCGTGCAGCGGGACGAAACGCCCGCGTGTAGCTGGCTGACACTCGGCGGAGTACGCTATCGAAAAGGGTTGGGCACTCAGACGCCGTCGGAAGTGGTGTATGAGCTGGGAGGACGCTATCAGTCGTTCGAGGCGCTGATCGGAATCGATGACGCCGTGCGCAACCCAGAGAAGGACGCGAGCGTGGTCTTTGAGGTCATGACCGACGGCAAGAAGGTTTTTGCGAGCGAACCGTTGAAAGCCGGTCAGCCGGGACAACAGGTGCAGGTGCCCTGCACAGGAGCGAAGGAGTTGCGGCTGAAGGTCTCCGGTTCCGGCTCCGCCCTTGCGGATTGGGCAGGGGCGCGGCTGACGCGGTGAAGGGGGATCTTGAAGGGTATCTTGCGCAAAAGCGTATAGATATTCAACGGTGGGCGGTGTATAGTGGGAATTCCTAACGAAAGGTCATGATTGATGAAAAAGATATTATGGGTGGTATGTGTCACAAGTGCGTTCGCGTTTTATGGGATGGCGAACAACCTCCATTGGCAAGGTGTCGGCTCAAGCGGCGTGGGTGATTTCGAAGTGCCCGCTAATTGGACAGAGGGCAGCGTGCCGAGCGTGTCTGACCTAGCGGCTGTCAATAACCGTTCGAGTGCGAATTGGGCGGTCAATTTCAACAGCGATGTAACCAATGTGACAGGATCACTTGTCGCGCCTTCAGAAAATTATGGAACGGTCTTCAACTTGAACCAGCACACTTGGACGGCGACGAGCAACCTGTCTGTATGGGAGGGCAGCGGAGGCAGGGTAACATTCACGAACGGTTTTTTGAGAGCGGGGTCACTTAACGGCGAGACGGCGCCGCCTTCGGGGTCGACTCGGACGAATCATTCGGTCATCACCTTCCAGAGCGTTCGGTCGGCATCGGTTAACGCTTCGTTTGCCGGATCCATCACGACCTTTTCAGGAGGAGAGCATTCGGTCTCGAACCAGATGAAGGTGGGAACGTATAGCGGCTCACCGGCCTATGCGACGGTGTTCCTGATGAACGGCGTCCGATTCGCCGTGACTAACGAGTTGCATATCGGTGAAGCGACCGGTGCGACGGGACGGGTGGATGTGGCTGACGCCGATTTCCAGGCAGGAATAAACGCAAACTATCTTGGATACAGCATTCGCGGTAAAGGCACGCTGACCGTCGGCACGGGCGCGAATGTTTTTATCCCCGGTTATTTCCATGCCGGACTCAATGGGCACGGCGTGGTGGAGCAGATGGGCGGGGTTTGTATCGTCAGCAACTTTTTTGAGATCGGCGAAAACACGGGGGCACGCGGCGAACTTAACCCTGCAAGGTGGCCAATTTATCGTTCGCGATCTACGTCCTTCGATCACCAACTTTGTCCGTTTAGGCTATAACGTAGGTGCGACAGGTTTGGTCACGCTGGCGGGCGGAAGTTTCTCTTATTCGGGCGAGACCTGTTCCATCGGGCGCCAGGGCTACGGGCAAATGACGGTTACAGGCGGGACGAATACTTTTGACGGTAATCTTATGCTCGGCAGCTATCCTGGAGGAGTCGGTTATATGACGGTACTGGGCGGCTCCAATATTTTCAGCCGAACAGCAACAGTGGCGCGTCTGCTCGTCGGCGCTGCGGGGCGGGGAACTCTGCTGGGGAACGGCGGTACGAATCGCACATGTGGCATTGTGGCTGGAAACGATCCGACGGGTTTCGGCACGATAACCGTGTCAAACGGCCT
>JBBRJN010000279.1:0-4913 GCA_038219365.1 Kiritimatiellia bacterium
GATCCCTTTCTACGCGGCTGAAGGTGTATTACCGCAGGGCGTGCTTGACCATCTGCCACCTGAAGACATCTCCGCGCCCATGCGCCTCACGGCCCTGCACCTGCTCGGGCGCGACCACAACCCGGCATTATACTCCGACAGCGGCCTCTTGCAGCAGGGCCTGCTGCAAATCCACCTCGACTTCTGCCTCACAGCCAAGCCCGGTTGCGACGCCTGCGCCCTTTGTGCCGCGCTGCAAAACCCGGAAGGAAAGGTGCCGTGAACGTCTCAAGCGGCCTGAAAGAAATGATCTTCGCTCAACATTCAACGCGCGACACTTGAACCTTCTACTCACTTCCAACTCCTCACTTCTAACTCCCAACTTCTCCTGTCCCCTTCTCCCTCATTTATGTTATAAAAAACGCATGTCTGATCCAGTCGCACCGCTTCTCGAAATCCAAGGCCTCAAAACCTGGTTCCCGATAAAAAAAGGGATTCTCGCCCGCACCGCCGGCTTCGTCCGCGCCGTGGACGGCGTGGACCTGACCTTGAACAGCGGCGAGACGCTTGGCATCGTCGGAGAATCGGGGTGCGGCAAGTCCACGCTGGCCCGCACGATCCTGCGCTTAGAGAAGCCGCGCGAGGGCTCCATCTCTCTGGACGGGCAGAACGTCCTGACCCTGCGCGGGGCTGCCCTGCGTGCCTTCCGCCGCGCGGTACAGGTGGTTTTTCAAGATCCTCACGCTTCGCTTAACCCGCGCCACACCGTACTCGAACTGCTTACCGAAGCCATGCTCGTCCACGGTCTCGTCACGCGCAAAGGGCAACGCGAAGCGGCCACACGCTTGCTTGCCGATGTGGGGCTTCCTTCCGACATGCTCGACCGGTATCCGCATGCTTTTTCAGGCGGCCAGCGCCAACGCATCTGCATTGCCCGCGCCCTTGCGCTAGGGCCTAAACTCCTGATCTGTGACGAGGCGGTCAGTGCGCTGGACCTTTCAGTTCGCGCTCAAGTGCTGAACCTTCTCGCGGACCTGAAGGAAAAACATGCTCTCTCTTACCTCTTCATCACGCACGACATCGGCGTGGTGCAGCACATCGCCGACCGCATCGCCGTCATGTATCTCGGAAAGATTGTCGAGACCGGGCCGGCCTCTGTCGTGCTGGGCACCCCCGCCCATCCCTACACGCGCCTGCTGATGCGTGCGGTGCCCCAAATCGGCGTACCCCTGCCGGAAAGCGAGACGGCCCTATCGGAGGCTCCCCCCTTCACCCATCCATCCGGCTGTCCCTTTGCCCCTCGCTGTCCGCTTGCGGACGACGCCTGCCGTGCGGCAGCACCCGCTTTAGAGCCGCTCGCATCCTGCCCCGCGCGCCTATGCGCCTGTTTCAAGGCCGGCTAGGCCAAGTGTGACAGCGCGGGTTTGCCAATCGCGTACACGTTAAATCCTGCTTTATGCAGCGCGGCATGATCGACGCAGTTGCGTCCGTCGAACAGAAAGGCCGGCTGTCGCATCCCGGCATACACGCGGTCGTAATCCAGCGTGCGGAAACAGTTCCAGTCGGTCAGCACCGCCACCGCGTCGGCCCCCAAAGCCGCCACGTAGGGATCGGGCTCATACCCGACCTTGTCGCCCAAATCCGACAAATCATTCCTGGCGTTTCCAAGCGCCTGAGGATCACAGATCACCACCTGAGCATGCTCTTCGACCAACATCCGAGCGACCCTGACGGCGGGGCTCTCGCGGGTGTCACCCGTATCGGCCTTGAAAGCGAATCCCAGCAACGCGATACGTTTGCCAGCCACCGTATTGAACATGGCGTGCAGGATGTTGGCCACAAAACGGTCCTGCTGCCAGTCGTTGACAACGACAACCTGCCGCCAATATTCCGCGGCCTCGTGCAAGTTGTATGACTCGCAGAGATAGACCAGATTGAGGATGTCCTTCTTGAAGCATGAACCGCCGAAGCCGACTCCCGCTTTGAGGAATTTCGCGCCGATGCGCGAATCCATGCCCACGGCATGCGCCACTTCCGTGATGTCCGCCTCGGTCGCTTCACACAGCGCAGAGAGCGCGTTAACTGAACTGACACGCTGCGCAAGCATAGCGTTTGCCGCGAGTTTCGTGAGTTCGCTCGACCAGACATTGGCCGTCAGAATCTGGCTGCGGGGAATCCAGTGCGCATAAATGTTCATAACCGTTTCAAGCGCCCGCTGCCCACGCGGTGTAGCCTCCGCGCCAATCAGTACACGGTCAGGGTTTTCGAGATCAGAGACCGCTGTGCCCTCCGCCAAAAACTCGGGGTTGGAAAGTACCTCAAAATGGTGAGGCGTCCGCCCGGAGTGCAGGATGCGCGACATGGCCGCCGCGGTGCGCACGGGCAAGGTACACTTCTCAATGACGATCTTGTCGCCCTTGGCGCAGTCGTGAATCAACCGCGCGGTTTTTTCCCAGTACTGTAAATCAGCCGCACACCCCGCGCCGTGACCGAAGGTCTTGGTCGGCGTGTTGACCGCCACAAAAATAATGTCATTCTCCTCGATCCCTTTCTGGATCTCGGTCGAGAAGAATAGGTTCCTTCCCCGGCACTGGCGCACAACCTCATCGAGTCCCGGCTCATAAATCGGCAACGTGTCCGAGTTCCACGCCACGATACGCTGCGCGTTCACATCGACTACCGTCACCCTGATCTCGGGGCACTTCAACGCGATCATGGCCATTGTGGGACCGCCGACGTAGCCGGCACCGATACAAAGAATATGCTGATTCATTCTGTAAAAATAGCATAGCGCCCGTTCACTGGCAAGCACGCCGCATCTCCGGGCAGCAATTCTAATTATGGCAAAGAAGCGCCTCACGGCGCCACTACGAACAGGAGAAAGCCCGGCGTTTCCGTTTGTAGTGGGCCCGTGAGGGCCTTCCCTCTGTGCGTGTCATGCCAAAATTAGAATTGCTGATCTCCGGGCCAAGCCCGCAACCCATAATCTGCACCCTACAGAAACGCGCAACGCGCAAATCAGGAAGGAAAACAGCGTCCGTGTTGGTGTTGGTGTACCGGCTTCAGCCGGCTCTAAGGAAAACGGCACCGGTGTTGGTGTACCGGCTTCAGCCGGCTCTTGCGAAACATAAGCCGTCTAAAGGCGGGACGCCAACAGGATGCGCGGTGTGTCGGCTTCAACCGGCGGTACCGGTGCAGGGTGTTGGATTAGCGACAGATCTGTCCCGTTAAGCGGTTACGGCGGGGACAGGTCTTAAGCACCCGATTGCCAACCGCTGCCGGTTGCGTCCGCCGCCGCTATGCGTTCCGCCTTTCATGGTCGCACTTCATCCTCTTCCCTTCTCGGCTCAATGCATCTCGACCGCGACCTCGCCAATTCCGGAACGGAGGTAGTGGAAATGTACATTCGGATGTTCTGACAAAAGCGACATCGGCACACTGCTGTCTGCAATCCGCTTGGCGATCATCAGCGCCGAGAGCCTTATGCCGAACGGGTTATCGTGATGCCCCGGATGCCAGATAGAAACCTTCTCTGCCTTCCACGTCTCCATTGGCCCGACCGTCGCCGCCCTGACAGGCACCATCGCCACATTGCCGCCGCCCGACGTGCGGGCGTTTTGTATGATCGTGACGGGGTGAAGGTCCACAATACGTGCCGATTGTTTTCGGTAGGTCTCAGGCGATGGCGGCGCCTCCGTGTACGCACCTTCGCGCTTCGGCGGATCATTGAAGGCCCAGTGCTTGATTTCTCCCTGTCCGCCCTGCATCAGCAGGCACTTCACCTGGTCATACGTCTTCGTATAGGCGGACAGGTCGCCCACCGGGAAGTGCAGGTTGGCCTCGGGCATCATCAACTCCGGTCGGATGCGGTCGAAGCACAGTTCCTTGTCGCACTTCGCAAAAGAAAGCGGGTGGCTCGGCGAGACCGTCGCGCCGTTCTCGACCCATTCGTCCATGCCCCAGAAGTGCGCGTCGTGGAGGTTCAGCCCGATCGCGTTGACGATCCGCGCCACCAGCGGCAACTGTTCAGTCGGCCCGATCGGCCCGCACACGCCCACCGGGTTGTCAGGTGTGGCCTGCCGCCACGCCGCGATATACTCGAGCGCCTCGGCCGCATAGAACTCCTCCACCGTCGAGTAAAGGCTCACCTTGAAACCCGGACGCGACAACTGCTCCAAGTCTTTTGCCGTAAGCTTTGCCGCATCGTTTAATATCGCGCTATCCAGCGTGGTGTAATCCCACCACCCCGGCGCCAGTTTACTAATCGCTCTCGCCATAACCCCTCACTTCCATGCTACACACGTCTTCTTTTACGTAACCTAAACTCGTTTGAGCGTCTGCGTGAGCACTGTCTCAAGCGGGCTGAACTCGGGTCCGCAATACCCCATGTGGTTGTGCCTGCGCCACCCCTCGGCATACTCGCAGCCGCCGAAACGGTGGCCGATCTCGCGGCAGACCTCTGCCATGCTCTCAACATACGACCCCATGCCCTGCGTCGCGTCGAGCCACTCTTTCTGGCTCGCGTGTTGCGACAGCATCTCGCGCTTAACCGGCATGACAGCACCGACATCGACCACGAACTCGGGGATCACGGGGTCGCGCTGCATATCCATCAGCGCATGCGGAACCGAGTGATAAACCGCAACCGGCTTATTAAAAGAAGGAACAGGCGGATCAGTCACATAGCACGGCAGACAGCGGTTGAACACCGCCGAACTCGTCAACCGCGAAGCGTACTCGTGATCCTCCATGTAGTCATATCGCGACAGCGTCAGAACAATATCCGGCTTCACCTGACGCACGATGGCCGTGACCTTCGCAAGTGAGGGCGCATCGTAGTAGAGGCCCAGATCATCAAACAGCGACGGGTGCCACACGGCTCCCGCCACCCGCGCCGAGGCTTGCGCCTCTTGGGCCCGGACGCGTGCGGCCTC
>JBBRJN010000280.1:0-4909 GCA_038219365.1 Kiritimatiellia bacterium
CGCCGCGCTGCCGACGGGGAGCGAAGGCGAGAGGCGCGAAAGGTTCGACGAAGACCGACAGGCTGTTGAGGTAGATCGTGCGGAACTCGGCGTTTTGTCCTTTTGTCACTGAGAGCGAGAGTAGCTTGGCTCCTTGGGTAACGCGGGCGATCTGGTCAGGATCGAGGCGGCGGTGGCAGAGGAACCACTCCTTAAAATGGACAGAGGCGAGGTTGACGGAGAAAGGCTTGCCCGCAAGGTCGGCGAAGTTGAGCGTCACGTTGACCGGCGGGGTTTGCGGATCGGCTGCGTAGCTGTGGTTGTTGCCGTAGATCCAACAGGTGACGGCGTCAAAGGCGTTCGTGATGGCGATCGGCGCTGGCGGATAGAGTGTGACGCGAGGAGCCTTGCCGGTGGCCCGGTAGGTGAGCTTCGCCACGGCATCGCCGAAAAGAAGAACGTTGGTGGAGCGCTCCAAGGCCGCTTCGGCTTCGGCGGTCTCGACGCGCCAACCCGTGACATCGGTGAAAGGGATGAGCGCGGGATGATCATCCCGCGTACGGTTCGCCCAAACCATCTCATAAGGCCGCTCTCCGGCCGTGAGAGAGCCGGAGAACAGCGCGAGGGCTACGGTGATGAGGATGCTGCGCATAAGGTTGGTCCGTGCGTACGTTGAGAAAGCATTACCGGAACACACGAAGATCAACGCGCAACGCGCAACATCCATGTGTTTTTACTTGGCGAGCGAGGCCTCGTATTTGCCGCGCCAGAAAACGGTGATATAACCAAACACCAGACCCACCGCGCAGTAGACCAACTCAGCCTGGCCCGCGTAGAGGAACGGGGTGTTGGGACCGCAGCCCACCGGAAGCGCCGCCTTGAGCGCGGAGTGATTGAGCGAGGCGAAGAACGCGCCAGAGCCGATGAAGAGCGCGGGCACCATGTTCTTCATGTTCTCGGACATGATCGCGGGGACCACGACGATGAAGACGGCGAGGGACATGGCCAGATTCATGCCGCCGACGACGGGAAGACTGCTGATGCCGGGCATGCCCATGATTTTAATAATCGCGACTGAGGCGATGATGCCCGTCAGATAGCCGATCCACGCCTTGACTCCGTTCATGGGAGTGCAGCCCGCAACAAAATAAACCGCCCAGGCCTGGAAGGCGATCCACATCATATCCATGCCGTTCGTCAGCTTCGGCACAAACGCGTTGATCAGGACGAGAACCGCGGCCTGCAAGGCCAGTCCGCAGGACACCACAAACAGTTGTTTATGAGACAGAGCCATCTTAATCCACCCCTTTTTTTGACTGAGTTAAACGCTTCGCCAACACCTGTTGTCAGCATTCTTGCGCTTTCAATGGCTGCATTCTACTGTAACTGGGTCCCAGATGCAAAGGGAAGAACTCCGAATTGCTTCACCTCCTGCTTGGCGGCCTCATAGACTTGCCGGGGCGTGACGTTGTTCGCTTGGGCGAGGATCGCGCACGCGTCATGTTCCGGCGAGGCGGTGATGTCTTCGCCGTGCAGCGTGCCGATCTTTACCGGCACATCCCCCCACTGCGTGCGGACGTTTTCGAAACGCCGCGCCAGCGTCTCGCGCTGCACGGGGTAATAGCGGATACCGAAGCTGGTCGTGGAACGGAAGATCCTCTCACGTAAGGAGTCCGCGCAGGCCGCATCGGCCAAGACACTCAGGACCGTGCCGGGGCGGCCCTTCTTCATAATGACCGGCGTGAACCAAACATCCGAAGCGCCGCGCCCCAACAGGTCAGAGGCGAGCGCCCCCAGCCACTCAGGATTGCAGTCATCAAGATTAGTCTCGAGCACAAGCAGGTCGGCGCAGGTCGGCGCGGTCGGGTCGGCGGCGGCCGCAGACTCGGTCAGGAGCGTGGCGCGCAACACGTTGGGGCGTCCGTTCAGCGTGCGGCTACCGAAGCCGTAGGCGCTGCGGATCACCGTGGTCTCCTCAGGGAAGGGTGCGAGCGTGTGCGTCCAAACGCGCAAGAGCGCCGCGCCAGTGGGAGTGACCAGTTCAAAGGGTTCGGAAGTCTGTGTCACGGTCATGCCGGCCAGTAGCTCCAGCGTGGCAGGTGCCGGATTGGGCATTTCGCCATGGGCGCAGTGAATCGTGCCTATGCCGGCAGGGAGCGGGCCGCAGGAGACGCCCTGTGCGCCGAGCTGCTCCAACGCGAGGCACGCGCCCACGATGTCGGCGACCGAGTCCCAGGCACCGACCTCATGAAAGTGAACCGTCTCCGGTGTCTTGCCGTGGACCTTGGCTTCAGCCTCGGCGAGTTTGCGGAAGACACTGATCGCCAGGGCGCGCGAGGCGTCCGAAAGGGGTGCGTGCGACAGGAGGTGCTCGATTTCCACCAGTCCGCGATGGGCATGCTCATGGGTATGGTGCGCATGTCCATGACCGTGGGCGTGCGCGTCCGGCCACTGGCTGTCGTCGTGGTGATGGTGGTGCTCGGCTTGAACCGTGACGCGCAGGCCGTTCAGGCCGGCGGCGCTGGCCAGGGCGGAATGGAAGTGGAGATGCTGCGAGAAAAAGGCGTTGATGGTCTTTTCAATGGCCGGGAGGTCCGCGCCCAGCGCCGCGAGGGCAGAGAGGATCATGTCACCGCTGGCCCCACCCACACTGTCAAATCGGATGAACGTTCTCATGGCTCTACCTTACAAGGAAGGTGCACGGCGTTTCAACAAAAAAGCGGTTTGATGGGAGATTTTTCATTAAATAATCGTAATAATCCGTATAGTCCTTGACCCATCGAGCGATTTCGTTTATTTTAATTCTACTACAGCACTTTAGTTAACGGTTACTAGAATGCTGGAGAAAGGAGTAACATGCAAAAGGCACTCATCATGCTGGCCTTCGCCGCAGGGGTTCTGATCCCGACGGTTGAGGCCAAGTGTACGTCAGCGGGCAGCGGTTGCGCGAGGGCGAGTTGCAGTCCGACGACAAGTTGCAGTCCCAGTTCGACCTGCACACCCGGTTCAGCGAGCTGCAGCAAGGCTACGGCGAAGAAAGCCGCTGTCAAAGCCAAGGCCCCGCGGCGAATCGGTCGTTAAAACAAACGGTTTGACACGGAGTCAGGCGAAGGGCGTGGGGTGCGCGAGCACCTCACGCCCTTTTTGTTGCGCATGCGGGTTCAAAATAAAAAAGTTTCCTGTCAGGTTGCCCTGACAGGAAACTGTGTGGTGTTATATATTAATATGTGGTTGTGTGTGTTGCTACGCTACCAAAACACGGGCGTACGTGCAACTGGAAAAAGCGTTCCGAAAAAAGTGTTTTCCGGTTTTGCTGAGCGTGTTTTATTTGTTGAAGGGTAAACGGCAGGCTGTGTTTCTTTTGCGACGAATACGCAGTCGCGGGGAGCTGCGGACGTTTCGGGGAAACATCCCTACCGGTGGCGTCACGGTGACATCCCGTGTTCCCGGCGTGTGTGGCCGCGTCTGGTAGGGACGGATCCCCGAGCCGTCCGCCGGTCCGGGCGTCATTGCCAAGGCTAGCGTATCTTGTTTTCATGATTGCATCTAGAGAGGCTTTTGCAAAACCCCCCGGACTCCAGAGTGGCATGGGCGTCTCGCCCATGGTCTCTCCCTGTAGCATGGTCGTCTCGCCCATGGTCTCTCCCTGTAGCATAGGCGTCTCGCCCATGAATCACGGGCAAGATGCCCGTGCCACAGGGGGTTTTGCAAGAGCCTCTAGAGAATAGGAAAATAGAAAGAGGCTTTTTTGCCAGCCAAGGTGCAACAAGGGGCAAAAATAGTGTATGGTTTAAACGAACTTTTTTGGGGTAGTCGGCAACTTACCATGCAGAGCACACATCTGAAAACGTCGAATGACATGAATGATCTTGTCCGTCGTTTACAACAACGGGAAGTAGATCGGCAGGCTGTCAGCCTCTTGGTTGATCAGTATGGGGGTCGTGTGCTCAAAGCGGCAACCCTGCTCTGCGGAAACGAGACGGATGCGCAGGATTTAATGATCGAGACGCTGGAGCGTGCCATGCGCTCCGTCAGCGGCTTCAAGGGAAAAAGCTCTTTTTTCTCCTGGCTGTATGGGATTCTTTTCAATGTGAACCGCATGGCGTGGCGTAAGCGGTCGCGCTCTCCTGTGACATACATGGACGAAGTGCCGGATGTGCCGGCAGACCAGCCTTATGTGGGCAGCCAGATCGATGAACAGGCGACCGCCGATCGTCTGGCCGTCGCGGTCCGTCAACTCTCGGCCCCCCTTCAAGAAGTTGTGCTGCTTCGCTATTATGGGGAGATGAGTATCGCGGAGGTTGCGGAAACCCTTCAGATTCAGCCCAGCACTGTGAAATCCCGCCTTTTCAGTGCGACCGCCAAACTGAAAACGCTTTTGCCGGAAGAGATGAAGCCGGGGTGAACAGTGGGCAGTGGGCAGTGGGCAGTGGCAGTGGCTATAACAATTTGAAATTAGAGCGAACCTTTTTAACGAAAAATGCAACTAACATGACAGAGAAGTATGATGACCTGTGACCATTGTCAAAACGCCTGTTACGATCTGCTGGACTATAACCTCAGTCCAGCGATTGAGCGTGCCGTGTTGGACCACGCCATGTCGTGTCCGGCCTGCCAGCAGTTTTTAGAGGCGGAGCAGGCGAGGATGCGGCAGTGGCCGCGCCTTTTCAATGCGGCAGCGCGCGACGTTGGAATGCCGACGGATGTGGTTGAGCGGGTGGCCCACGCCATGGAGCTTTCGCGTCACAGCCAAGCGTCCCGTTTCATCATGGCAACAAAAACGCAACCCGCGGCCTGGCATCTGCCCTGGCGGTCCTTGGTGGCCTCCCTGGTCGTCCTTTTCGGCATCGCAGGGCTGTTCCGAGCGGGACGGGCCCTTCATCAGCGTGAGCTGGCGAAGGGAGGCCTGGCGAGTGATGAAGCCCGCGCG
>JBBRJN010000281.1:0-4897 GCA_038219365.1 Kiritimatiellia bacterium
CGAACCCCGGTCTGTTCCATTGTTTGTGTCCGTTTTCCTGTTCATGTGCTCCTCCAAGGTCTGCTCATCCGTATGCTTTAATAGATAGCTTTTCATTCTTGTTTGATTAGAATATGCTTTTTAATGGGATTGTGCCATGGGGAAGATACCTACTTCTGGAAGCACAACGCTCAACGCTTTGCAGCTATGGGGCTTGTCCCACCGAAAGCGACTCGTGAGGACACTCGCCCCCCATGGGTCTAAAGGGCGTTGGAAACTGAGACTCCGTCGAGCCGTCATCTCGCGCAGGGGCAGGGCAGTTCCACTGTGAAGATCGAGCCATGGGGCTGGCGCGTTTCGACGAAAATTTTCCCGCCGTGCGCTTCGGCCACCATCCGGCAGAGGGCCAGGCCGATTCCGGTTTGCGGTACCGCAGCGTTTTTCACTTTCACGATTTCAAACTTGTCGAAGATCGCCTCGCGATAGCCCAGGGGAATCCCCGGGCCCTCGTCTTCGACTTGGATGCGGCAGGTCGCGCCGCAGTCGTTTGCCTGCTGGACCCGCAGGATGACCGAGGTATCGTTCGGCGCGAATTTGACCGCGTTCGAAACCAAGTTGTCCAGCAGGTGTGCGAACAGGCCCTTGTCTACCTCGGCGATGCAGTCGCTATCGGGTGGCTCAACGACCTCGAACCGGATGTTTTTGGAGTCCGCCAGCACCTGGTGATTGCGTAAGGCGGCACGTCCCAGTTCGACCATGTTTTCGGAGGTGCGCTGTAGGGTGAGATGGCTTTGCTCCATTCGGGAGACCGCGAGGAGGTCGCTGCTGAAGCGTTCGATCACCTGGACCTGCTCCAGGATGGACTCTGCCAGCCGCGCCACCGCCTGTGGCGCGGCTGCTGGCATCCCGATCTGCCGGGCGCAAAGGGTGATGGCCAAAAGCGGGTTTCGGATATCGTGCACGATCATGTCAGAAAGGTCCTCGCGCATTTTTAAAAGGGTGTTCCGCTGATCGTAAAGTTTTTTCGTGCGCAGGGCGTTCCGTACCCGCAGCAAGACCTCGGCCGTATCGATCGGCTTGGTGATGAAGTCCATTGCCCCGCTCGCAATGCCTCTGAGCCGATCAGGCCGGTCATGCAGTGCGGTTACCAACAGCACCGGGATCGGAGCGGTCTTTTCTTCCGACTTCAGTCGACGGCAAAAGTCGAGGCCGTCAAGTTTGGGCATCATGACATCCGACAGGATCACATCTGGAGGCTCTTCCGCGACCTGGCGCAGAGCGTCTTCGCCATCAACCGCCTCCGACACTCGGTAGCCATGAATGGCGAGCAGGTCTCGCAGGAGACGACGGCTTTTCTCGTCATCTTCGACCACGAGCACGCGGCTTTCCGCCGGATTGTCGCTAATTTTATCCATGGGTAAGTGTGCTAATGTATACGTTGCGGTTAATCTTGTCGAGTGCTTCGCGTTTTGCTTCAGCACTTCTAATTATGGCTGAAAACGCCTCACGTCGTCAGTACGCACACATGAATGCAGATGCAGTGCCTCTGCTTTGCATGTGTGCCTCCGGCGCGGCACCGCTTTTGCGACTAGGAACCGGCGTCAAGTTCGATCTTAAACGACCGCTTCAGATGGAGTGACTTGAAGTGAGAGTTGCTGTCGGGCACCAAGTAATAACCCTGTCCCGCCGGTTCGGTGGAAAAAGCCGTATCCCGGACCCGTGTGAGCACACCCACATAGGGAACGCGCACCGACATGTGACGTAGCTTGGAATTCTCTGTGTAGTCGTAATAAAGGTTGAAATTGCCCTTGAATAGTCCCGTCCGCGACGTGAATCTCAAGGTTGCCTCCGGGCTGTTCTCAGCCGAGTAGTCGTAAGCCCCATTTGCAAATACAGGCCGCGTCCCTCTGGCCATCGTCATGCGTGTGCCGCTCACGGTGACGTTGATGTCATCCGGCAGGGCTTCGGCTTGACTATTTGTTGTGCCGCCGACATACGCATAACTCACGTCGTTGGTAGCGGCGGAGAACAGGTAGTGTGCCTCCAGCGAAGGTGTTGTGTCGTAGAACCCGCCTACCGTAGCGAGCAGCGTGCTGAACCCGTCCGGTCCAGAGCCTTGGTTCTCCCAGCGCACAAGCCAGCCCAACGCGGGCTCTGTGACGACGGTCAGACTGCCCGGAGTGATCCAGAATAGGCCACCCGTCCAGCCGCGTCTGAAATTCAGCGGCACAAAGAAAGGAACGCAGACTTCCGGGCCGCACCCGTTGAAAAGGACGAGGCTGCTTGCCTGCGTAAACCGGGTTCCGTCTGCTAGAACGCCGGCGATTTTTACGCTGCCCTTGTTGCCGATGGTCAAGGTCAGGTAACCGCTTCCCTCCGGCATGTTCTGAGCGGCGCCGAGCGGAAGCGCTTCAGCGACCGGGAAGGACACCGTGTAATAGCCGCGATATCCATTCAGAGCGGTTTGCGCGGCCATGTCCTTGGTGTTGTCGAAACGGTTACGCGCCCCTTCCAGTTGAAGCATCTCGGCACCCATCTTGCCGCCTGCAAGGACGCCCGTGATACGGTCTTGCCGCACAGAGAGGTCTAGAACCTCACCGCCGCGTGATTGCAAGGTGGCGCGATAGGTGCCGTCCTGCTGTTGAGTCGTCCACGCCGCCGCTCTGAATGTGATCGTAGCCGCCTGGGTAACGACTTTCGCGGTCATTTTGCCAGCCAGACCGCTGACCGTCAGCGCGAGTGTCCCGCGCACGGCCATCGTCGAACGGTCGCCGAAGGCACGTTCGGCATAGAAATAGCCGGTATAAGCGCCGACGGTGGTCAGCGCGTCGCCCATTTCGGGACAGAGGAAACCTGCTGGCACACTTGCGCCATTCGCAGACCAGAGCGCATAAAGCGTGTGGTTGGCGGTGGCCGTTACAAGTGTTGCTGCTGTTATTGGCAGGCCCGCTCCGCCGGGCGCTGTCCGCCAACCCCCGAAGGTGTACTCGGGGCGCATAGGGGTCGGGAGGGTGCCGTAAGCCTGCCCGCCGAGGACCGTCAGGACAGCCGGGGCAACCACGCCCCCCTGGGCATCGAGGGAGAGCAGGTACGTTGGCGCGGGGTTTTGATTTGCCGACAGGTAAGGATAACCAGCATTTTCCATGATTGACCAAACCGAAGAGAAGTTCCATCCGGCAAACGTCGCTTGCTGTCTCATTTGGGGGGTCGCTTTTCCTTCGCCGCCCATGGATGCTGCTTGTCCGCTCGCCGAGGTGTCCCAATACGATCCGGTCACAGTGCCGAAGCCCTCTGCAACAAGCCCTCCGAGTGTTCCGAAAGCGGTTACCGCACCTGCGGCGTAACAGGTTTCAATCGTGCCATAGTTGCTGCCGACGAGACCGCCGACGGCCGAATCTCCGTCCACAGCGCCGGTCGCGTAGCACGTGTCTAAATCTCCGTTTTCAATGTCGCCGATCAGCCCGCCGATCGAGAAGAAAACGCCGCTCACCGGGCCGGTGGCGAAGCAACCACGCACGTCGCCGGATTCCATGCGGCCGATCAAGCCGCCCACGTACGCGAGGCCTGTGACCGCGCACGTCGCGCCGCAACCGCCCACCGTGCCTGCGCTTAACCCGGCCAGCCCGCCCACGGGATACGATCCAACCACCGTGCCGCCGGCCAAGTTCAGATTCGTGACGATTGCGCCCGCTCCCAGACTACTGAAAAGCCCGACGCCGAGCTGATCGGGCCGGTTGATCGTCAGGTTTTGGATGACATGTCCATTACCGTTGAGAATGCCCTCGAACGGCAGCCCATTCGTCCAACTCAAGGCGACATCGTCCCAGCCTCCGATATCGCCGATGGGCTTGAAGCCTTCCAAGAGGGTTTCGTCCGTCGCCGCATCGTTCCACAGCGCGGTCGCCGAAGCGTCGATGTCTTGAGTCAGCCAATAGCTCCCGTTCAAGGGATAGGCGGGATCGTTGCCGATCAGACGCAGCTCCTCGATGCTCGATATTCCTTGCGCGTAAGAGCGGCTCAAAGTGCAACAAAAAAGCAGCAGTGCTGCAGTAGTCAATACTGTGTGTGTTTTCATGTTGTCTTTCTCCTCATGGCGGCTTGCTTGCTCCTGAATCGAACTCGTAAGCCTGTCTGTCTAACGATGTGGCTGAGGCTAGGGTTGCTTGGCTGTTTTTACCGGCGTTCTTAACCCGGCCTCAATGTTGATCGCAATCTCAACCTCGTTGCCGATCGCGCCTTGCCCCGCCGTGATGCCGTAATCCCGGCGGTCTATCACAGCCGACAGCTCCCAGCCCGAAACAGGCGTTCCCAGGGCGCCAGGGCCAAAACCGAGCGATTTGACCTTCAGCATGACCTCCTTGGTCACGCCGTGGATGGTGAGCTCACCCGTGACCGCGAAGAGGCCCTCGCCGTTCCCCTGCCACTTGTTACTCTTGAAGGTCATCACGGGGAATTGGGGTGCGTCAAAGAATTTGTCGGAGCGAAGGTGCTCGTCGCGGAGGGCAGACGAGGTCGTGATACTAGCCACGTCGACAACGCTCTCCACCACGCTGTTCTCCAGATTGACGCGGTCGACGGTGAATGCGCCACTGACCTTGCTGAAAAAACCGGGCACGCGGGTGAACACATGCCGTATGCTAAAACCCACCCACGAGTGGGCAGGGTCAATGTCGTAAACCTCGGTCTCAGCATGGGCACACAGGGCAGCGCCTAGAGCAAGGCTGGTGCGGAGCAGACGTTTTTTGAGAGGTGTCATGGTGCTTTCCATACTAATCACCAGACGAACTGGGTTCATCCCACAATCCTGTCAACAAATTACCTTGCTTTCAACTCCGCCTTCGCGAGCGGAGTTCATTCGCTCGCCTGAATGGCCAAGAAATTCTGCACACCCATCTGCTTGATCTGGTCCAGTTTTTCC
>JBBRJN010000282.1:0-4877 GCA_038219365.1 Kiritimatiellia bacterium
CGAGCCGCTGTTCGGGGCGGACGCCCGGCTCGTGCCGCTGCCGAACCATGTGGACAATACGGTGTTCGGCGCGGTGCCGTTTGAGTTGTACCTGCAGACGCGCGAGGCCCGTTACCTGACTCTTGGCAAAGCGTTCGCCGATGCCCAGTGGGCAGCCCCGCAAGGAAAAGACGACACGCCTGAAGCACGCGAGCTGATGCGCCGCGGGCTGACGTGGCAGACGCGCCTGTGGATCGACGACATGTTTATGATTACCATGGTGCAGGCGCAGGCCTTCCGGGCGACGGGCGACCGCGCGTACATCGACCGGGCCGCCAAAGAGATGGTTGTCTATCTGAACGATCTCCAGCGTCCCAACGGCCTCTTCTTCCATGCGCCGGATGTCCCCTTCTTCTGGGGGCGCGGCAACGGCTGGATGGCGGCGGGCATGGCCGAGCTGCTTCGTTCGTTGCCAGCGGACAATCCTGATCGGCCACGTATTCTGGAGGGCTATCGCAAGATGATGGCCTCGCTGCTCACGTATCAGGCACCCGACGGCATGTGGCGGCAACTGGTGGACGACGCGGGCTCGTGGCCAGAAACATCAGGAACCGGCATGTTCGCCTTCGCGATGATCACCGGCGTCAAGAACGGCTGGCTGGAAGCGCAAACCTATGGCCCGGCCGCGCGCACGGCGTGGCTGGCGCTGGTTAGTTACATCGACGCGAACGGCGACATCCGGGACGTGTGTGAAGGCACGAACAAGAAGGCCGACCGCCAATACTACCTGGACCGGAAACGCGTCACGGGCGATCTGCATGGCCAGGCCCCGGTGATCTGGTGCGCGACGGCGCTCTTGCGTCCTGCGGAATAGGACGGCGCATTCGCCGTTCCTGAAAAAATCGTCGTAACCGATGGCACGGTTGTGAGATTAGTCGGAGACAAAGGAGAGGGAATACAATGAAAGCATGGACAATGATGGCGTTTCTGGGGGTGAGTGCCGTATGCGCGTGGGGCGTGCCGAAAAGCGCGGGATATCCGTTCGACGGGCAGACCGGTTTTTCAGTGAGCAACCTGACGGAAAAGCTCAGCGCGGGTTCGTTTTCGGTCTCGGTCTGGGTGCGTCTCGAAGACGTGAAACGGTCGCAGATGTTTGTGACGCTGGGTCAGCCCAATCAGGATTTTTCACTCTACCTATACAACGATGCGGTGCGACTGCTGGTAGAAGGCTCGGAGGGTCAGTATGGCTTTGCGCTCGCCAAGGTCCCGCAGACCAATGCGTGGACACACTATGCGGGCACCTACGATGGCAAGGTGGCACGGATCTACAGAAACGGTGCGCTAGAAGGCAAGAAGGTGATCCCACTCAAGCGGAGCGCGTTCAAGGAGCCGCTGACGGTGGGCGTCGTATCGGGTTCCGAAGAGCGCATTTTAAAAGGCAACATGACCGATATCCGCGTGTGGAATCGTGTGCTTGATGAGGGTGAGGTCAAGGCTGTGTGCGACGGCGAAGTGCGGCCGGAACTGGCTGATAAGTTGCTGTGCCGTTGGGATACCCAGCCCACTGATACCGTCATTGAGAACCGTGTTGCAGGGGCTCCTTTTTTGACCAAGATCCAGCCCACGCTCGCGGCGCTCCAGAACCGCAAAGTGGACGGGTTCCGCGGCATCTGGTACTTCAACCAGCATCTGACGAACGAGTATGTTTACAAGTACAGCGGCGGGCTGGGAACCTACTGCTCGAGCCACTCACCCTTCGCGTGGTATGCGCCGGAGGTGAACAAGACCTTCTTCTGCTACGGCGGCACGGACACGAACAACAGCACGCTGCTGCACATGGTTTCATACTATGACCATGCGACCGGCCAGGTGGCGCGGCCCACGCTGCTGCTGGACAAGAAGACCACCGACGCGCACGATAACCCCGTGATCAACCTCGACGATAAAGGCTACATCTGGATCTTCTCCAGCAGCCATGGGCGCGGGCGGCCCTCGTACATCTCGCGCAGCGTAAAGCCCTACGATATCGACCAGTTCCAGCTGATGTGGACCGGCAACTTCTCCTATCCGCAGCCCATGTACTATCCGGGCAAAGGCTTTCTCTTCATCCACACCTGGTATGTGAAAGGCCGCGGCGACTACATGATGACTAGCAATCCCGAAGGCACGGTGTGGAGCGAGCGCAAGCAAACCGCCTATTTCGAGGAGGGTCACTACCAGATCAGCGCCGCATGGAAGAACAAGAAAACGGGTGTGGCTTTCAACATGCATCCCAAAGGCAAGGGGCTCAACTACCGCACGAACATCTACTACATGGAGTCCGACGATTTCGGGTCGACGTGGAAGACCGCGGGCGGCCAGGTGTTGACGACGCCGCTCAGCGATAAGGTGAATCCTGCGCAGGTGTTGGAGTATGAGAGCAAAGGCCGCAATGTCTATCTTTCGGATATCCAGTTCGACTCGGTCGGGCACCCGGTGATTTTGTTCGTGCTGAGTAAAGGCTTTGAATCGGGTCCTGCCAACGGCCCGCGCGAGTGGCGTATCGTGAGCTGGACGGGTACGGAGTGGAAAGAGCAGAACACGGGTATCGTTTCCGGCAGCAACTACGATGTGGGGCCGGTCTATCTGGAGAGCGACACCACCTGGCGAATCATCGGTCCCACGCAGATGGGGCCACAAGCTTATAACCCCGGCGGCGAGATTGCCATGTGGCTTTCGGAAGATGCCGGCGCGACGTGGCGAATGACGCGGCAGATGACAAAGGACAGCGAGATGAACCATACATACGTGCGGCGGCCCGTGAACGCGGATCCTGAATTCTACGGGTTCTGGGCCGATGGTCATGGCCGCAAGCCTTCCGAGTCGAGGCTCTACTTCTGCAACCAGAAGGGAGACGTCTTCCGCCTGCCGCAGACCATGACCGGCGAGTTCGCCGCACCCGAACGGATTCCAGCCCGGTAGTAACTCCGTACTTTTCCGCGGTTGGTTTTGTGATACACTGTTCTCATTCTGTTAATCTGACATAAGGAGACCCTATGAAAAAGTCAATCGGTTTGATAGCGGCTGGTCTGGTCGTGGCAGCGTCGGTGGTGTTCACCGGCTGCGAGACCACGAATGGACATGAAGGCGCGGTGCTCGGAGGTGCGGCGGGCGCGGCGGGCGGCGCGTTGATCGGTTCGGCGGCGGCGGGAAGCGGCAACCGCGGCACGGGTGCGCTGCTCGGCGGCGCACTCGGCGGAGCCGCCGGCGCGGTCGCTGGCGACCAGTTTCACGATAAGAAAAAATGAGCAGGCAGGTCCGCAGTTGATCGGATGCCTTCCCGCGGCGTCCGAGGCGCGTTCGGGGAACGCGACCTGGCCAAAGGAAACAACGCAATAAAGGGAGTCTATGCACGTGAAGAGAGTGATGTTTTCGGTTATGGTGGCGGCCTTCGTGGCCGGATCGGTTTTTGCGCAGCAGCTTTCGACCACGCCGGCACCGCGTGACGCGGGGTGGCAGAAGCGGGTCGAGCGTGATGTTGCCCAAGCGAAGCAGGGCGGCTGGGAGTTGGTGTTCATCGGCGACTCGATCACCGACTTCTGGCAGAACAGGGGAAAGTCGGAGTGGAATAACTATTTCGGCTCGTACAAGGCGCTGAACTTGGGCATCAGTGCGGACCGCACCGAGCATGTGCTCTGGCGTCTGGATAACGGCGAACTCGAAGGGTATCAGCCGAAACTCTTCGTGGTGATGATCGGCACAAACAACAATGGTCACCGCAAGCCCGAGCAGGAGAGCACGTCCGACACCGTGGCTGGCATCAAGGCCATTATCGACAAGCTGGGCCAGAAGGCCCCGCAGTCGAAGGTGCTGCTGCTGGCGATCTTCCCTCGCGGTGCCACTCCGCAGGATGCCTGCCGCATGCGCAACGAGGCGGTTAACGCCGAGATTCAGAAGTTCGCGGACAACAAGCGCGTTTTCTGGATGAACATCAATGACAAGCTCTTGCAGCCTGACGGCACGCTCTCGAAGGAGATCATGCCTGATCTCTTGCACCCGAACGCCAAGGGCTACACGATCTGGGCCGAGGCGATCGCGCCGTTCGTGGCCAATACGGCTAAGGCTTCGGTCACGCCGGATCACCGCAACGACCAGGCGTGGTGGAAGAAACGTTTCGATGAGAAAATCGCGCTGGTGAAACAGGGCGGCTGGGAGCTAGTTTTCCTAGGCGATTCCATCACCCACGGGTGGGAAGGCGGGGGCAAGGATGTGTGGGCTCAGAACTTTGGTTCGTACAAGGCCCTGAATCTCGGCTATGGAGGCGACCGTACCGAGCATGTGCTGTGGCGTTTGGACAACGGTGAACTGGATGGATATCAGCCCAAGCTGCTGGTGCTCATGATCGGCACGAACAACACCGGGCACCGTCCGCTTGTGCAGGAGACTCCCGAGGATACGGCGGCAGGCATCAAGGCGATCCTCGACAAGATCGGGCAGAAGTCGCCGGACACCAAGGTTCTGCTGCTCGCCATCTTCCCGCGTGGCGCCAAGCCGGATGACGGTTTGCGCGTGCGCAACGACAAGGTCAACGCGCTGATCAGTGGCTACGCCGACGGCAAGCGCGTGGTCTTCCTGAACTTCAACAAAGAGCTGTTGGAGCCGGACGGGACGCTTTCAAAAGAGATGATGCCCGACTTCCTTCACCCGCAAGCCAAAGGCTATGCGATCTGGGCCAAGGCGATCCTGCCGTTTGTGAAAGAGACCCTGGGCAAATAGGTTCACGGGGAGTGCCCCTGAAAACGTTTGAGGCTGTTGACGGAAAGTCAACAACCTCATTTTTTTGCTCCTATTTTTTGAAGACAGCCTTTTTCAGCACCTGCCACGGCAGGCCATGCTGGTTGAGGGCCTCCATGAAGGGG
>JBBRJN010000283.1:0-4867 GCA_038219365.1 Kiritimatiellia bacterium
TGCGGGTCGAACCGGTATTGCTGACCGTCCTGGCTTCCACCCCGCCTATAGACGCCATTCAGTCTACGGATCCATGTTGCTGACGTATGCCGTTATTCATTATTTCAGCAGGATGAGGGTACCGCCGATGCTGGTGAGCAAGAGGTCGTCGCCACTCCGGATGAGCTTGAACTTGCTCGGAAAGCCGCTGAGCACGGGCTTCCGGGTGATGGCTCCCGTGGCGATGACAAACGTGTGGCCGGCGATCGTCGCGCCGGTGGCGGGAACGACCGTGAGGGCGCTGAGGTCGCCGCCGACCAGCAGGCGGTCGCTGGCGGTGCCGATGATTGTGAGACGGTACTGGGCACCCGCGCCGAACGTGACGCCTGAGAGCGCGAGTGCGCCGATCGCAGTGTCGCCGGCCGGGCTGATGATGAAGCCCGCGCCGAGTGTACCGTTGGTGATCGTGCCGGAACCGGTGACCGTGACGTTGGTGCGTGCGCCGCCCAGGTCGAGCGTGGCGCCGGCGGCGACGTCGAACGTGATGCCGTTGAAGAGGCTGCCCGCGCCGCCTGTCCGCATCCACTTATTGACGAGATAGTCTTCAAGATCGGCGCGCTCTTCTTCCGTGAGGACGCGGTTGAAGACGAGGGTTTCGCCGATCTCGCCGCGCGCCTCGGCGCCTTTTGATGAACCGGTGCGCTGGCCGATGTGCAGGCGGGAGTCGGCGGTGCTGAAGTTACCGGGAGCGGTGAAGGAAACATGGTTTGGCGAAACGCCGGTGCGCCAGGCCTCGCTGACCTGCGGGGCGGTGAGGGAGGCGAAAACGACGTTAACCTGCTGCGCGGGGTTCGCAGGGCTCATGGTCAGGTCGTAGCCGCCGAAGCCGCCAATCACGGCCTTGCTGGCGTCCATACGATCACCGACCTCGAACATCTGGGCTGTGGCGGGAGCGCCAAAGCAGACGAGGGCGCTGGTGGTGGTGGACTCGCGGGTGACGACGGTAACGACGGTGCGGGGATCCGTACCGGCAATGCCGAGGTTCGCGCCGCTGGCGAGGCCGCAATCGTTGCTGTCGATTTTAATCATGGGCAGGCCGGACACGGCATAGGAGAGCGCACCTGTGGCGAACAGCGGGGCAACGAGGGCGGTGGTGCCGGTGTAGACGTAGCCGCTGGTCGCGTCCATGCCGACCTTGGAGCCTTTGTTGAGGAGGGCGGTGACGCGGCCGTTGGCATCGAGGGTGACGGTGGCGGCGTCGGACGGGTCGTACCAGACAGCAGGCGCGAGGCGCGCAATGGTGCCCTCACCGGGGGGGGCGAGGCGGAGCGTGCCTCCGGCGATTGTAATGGGCGGAACGGGGGCAGCGATTTCGCTCTCGGTAACGGTCAGGTATTTAGCGACGAGCACGTCTTTGAGGGCGGCGATTTCGTTGGTCGTGAGGATGCGGTCGAAGAGCAGCACTTCGCCGATTTTGCCTCTGTAATTAGACGCGGGGGCTCCACGCCTGCCGATGCTGAAGGGGGCGGCGGCGGTGCCCAGGTCGGCGGGCCAAGTGGCGCTCATGGTTTCGAGAGTCGCACCCGTGGAACGCCAGAGCTGCATGCCGCGGGTGAAATTGCCGTTGTAGCCGTTGATAGCGGCGACGAAGGCGAGTTTGTCGACGGCGGGGATGTTCGCAGTGAACTGCGTGTCACGTGCGAGGCCAATGCCGGAGACGTAGGTTTTGCCGACGTCGTTGCCGATCTCGAAGGTCTGGCCGTCGGTGCCGGAGCCGATGCCGACGACAGCCCGAGCAGTGTCGCGGGCGAGCAGGGCGACCAGGGTGCGCGGGGCGCTCCCTGTGAGGGGGACGTTGGCAGACGTTTTCATGGCGGACGTGTCAGTGTTGATTTGCAGGACACCGGCGCCGCGCGGCGAGGGCGAGGCCGCGCCGGAGAGGAGGAGCGGGCCGGTTCCGGTGTAAGGGATAGCGTCGTGGGTGGTGCCGAGCGTGCCCTTGTTACGGAGCAGGGAGACGCGGCCTGAGCCGTCGACGACAACGTTGCCGGGGGTGGTGTCGGAGGGGTCGTACCAGATGACCGGCCCGAGCGACTGGATGAAGACCTCGCGCAAGGTGGCGGGGGCGAGGCCGACGGCTTTGGCGGCGAGGGTGGCCGTGCCGGGGCCGGTCTTGGTGAAGGACAAGGCCGAAACGGTGCCGTTGACGAGGCGTCCGCTTTCAAGGACGACGGGGTGGGTGTTCGTGAGCGCAGCACCGCCGAGGTCGAGCGTGCCACCGGCCACGGTGAGGGCGCTGGCGGCGGCGAGTGTCTGTGCTCCAGCGCTGAGGCGCAGCACGCCGTTGGAGACCACGGTGGGCCCGGTGAAGGTGCAGGGCACCGTGAGGCTGAGCGTGCCGGGACCGAGCTTGGTGAGGCCGCCGGAGGTGCTGGTGCCGATGGCGGCGGAGGCGGAGGCGGCCACAGTGTAGCCGCCGCCGCGCAGGGTGGCGGTGGGGGCGGCGGTGTAGCCTAAGCCGGGGGAGGTCACGCGGATTCCGGTGAGCGTACCGGAGCCGAGGTTGATTTCGGCCACGGCGGTGGCGCCGGTGCCGTTGCCGCCCGAGAAGGAGACGGCGGGCGGGCCGATGTAGCCCGCGCCGGGCGCTGTGACGGCAACGCTGGTGACGCCGAAGTTTGCGGGGGCGCGCAGGGGCTGGTCGAGCGTGATGTTGGCATTGTCGAGCGTGTCGATCAGCGCACCGCCGGCATAGACGTTGAGCAGGGCGGGTGTGTTGTTGCTACCCGTGCGGACGAGCGAGGAGGCGGCTCCTCCGGTGGCGGGGACGCGCAGGATGCCGCCGTTAAAGCTGATGGCGGCGATGGCTCTGTTGGTGGAAGGATTGTTTCCGCCCTTCTGGAAGTATTTGGCGGTGAGCGCGCCTCCGCTGAGGTTGACGTACGCTTGAGAATTGCCGTCGCGGTTGGCGAGGATCACGTAATCGACGTCCGCCTGCGCGTCGTTTTCGAGCGTGAGCGTAGCGTATCCGTCGCTATAGTCGCCGGCGTTGGCCCACTCGCCGAGCTGGAAGGAGTGGTTGTTGAGGGTGAACCTGCCGCCAGAGAGCAGAAAAATGCCGACGCCCTTGCGGGTGGTGAAGGAGCCATTGTAGTAGTCGCCGAGGACGCCGTCGGCGGGGGCAATGCCGGCGTTGAGGACGAAACTGCCGCCGTGCTGTTCGAAGATGCCGGTGGAGCCGCTGTTGCGCCCGAGTTGGGTGCTGCCTTTGTTGGCGAGTTCGCCGCCGTCGAGCCGGTAGTAGCCGTAGCCGGAGGCGCCGAGCGCGGCCTCGTTGGCTGCGCCGCTGTTGTTGGTGACGCTGCCGCCGGTCTGATAAACGGCACCGGCGGAACCCGCCTGGTCACCGACGATGAGCCGTCCGTTGGCGACGGCATTCATTCCGACGTACAGAACGCCGCGCCCGTTGGCGGCCGAGCCGACGGTCAAGGCCGGGCCGGTGCGGTTGCAGCCGAGGTCGTCGGTGTTGAGTGCGGCGTTGGCTAGGCGCAGGACGGCTAGCGATGCGGGGTCGGGGGTCACGCCAACAGAGGCGGAATAACCGTGCAAATTGTGGGCGCCGGAGCCGGTGACGTCGAGTTCGCCGTTGTACACAGCAAGCGTGCCCAAGTCCGGGGCGGCACCGGAGAGCCTGAGCGTATACGCGCCGAGTTTTTTCAGGCCGACGTAGGGGAAGGTGCCGAGGTAGTCGAAGTTTTCATAACAGGTGTCGATGCCGAGGGAGGTCGACGGCGACGTGAAGACGGACGCGTTGGCGATGGCGGCGAGCTGCGCGCCGGTCCAGCCATCGAGGGAGGTTCCCGAGGCGGTGCGGACGATGAGGCTGCCGGTGCCGGAGACGGTGAGTCCGGCGGCCGCCTGTGCGCCGAGCGAGCCGGGGGAAACGGCGTAGAGGTTGCCTTGAGTGACCGTCGTGGCACCTTCGTAGGTGTTGGCGGGGTTGAAGAGCCAGAACCAGCCGTCGCCATCCTTGAGCAACCCGCCGTCGCCTCCGATCGCGCCGGTGATGGCGGCGGTACCGCCCGCGAGAGCGTTGAGACGGGCGGTGCCGGAGGCGAGCGTGACGGGACCGGCCCAGACGTTCAGGTTCGTGTCCATGTTTCCGTTGTTGACGCGGAAATAGGCGTTGTCCGCGAGAAGGAGGGACCACTGCATGGGGACGGTCATCTGATAGAGGCAGACGCCCGCGCCGGAGGCGGCGTCGGCGACGTTGACGGAGGAGCCCTTGAAATCGCTCTGCTCGAAGCGCATCGTGCCGTTCACGACGTGGACGGCGGTCGCGGCAGTGACGTTGGAGACGGCGGACTGGACGATGGAGAACTCGCCGCCGCCGTTGACGGTGAGGGCGTGGCCGCCGAAGTCGAACGCGCCGCCGCGCACGTCGAAGCGCGAGGCCGAAGAGACGGCGGTGTCGCCGGACAGGGTGACAAACTTGAAGGCGTTCAACTGGCTGACCCCGCCGCCGTGGCGCAGGGCACCGAGGCCATCAGGCCCGGAGCCCATGACGGAGACCGGGTTGGCGAGGGCCGTGGTACCGGTAACGGGATTGGCGTTGGCGGGGCCGTTGGCGATGTCAAGCGCACCGCCGTTCGCGAGGGTGACGGGGCCGGAGCCGAGCGAGCCGTTCGCGCCGGGGTAGAGGGTGCCGCCTTGGACGGCGGTGCCGCCCGCATAGGGACTGGACAGGGAGAGAGCAAGGCCGCCTGCGCCCGCCTTGACGAGTGTGCCGGGGCCACTGACAGAGCCAGCCAGAAAGGTGGTCTGAGCGGCGGGTGTGTCGAACGTCAGGGTTCCTTCGCTGATCAGGAGCGAATCGCTGAAAGAGAGC
>JBBRJN010000284.1:0-4859 GCA_038219365.1 Kiritimatiellia bacterium
CCTCGATCGCCACGCGGATGCGGGCGCCCTTCGGGTGCCAGTGCGCCAGCCCCGGCCCGACCTCTTCGCTGATGCTGAACAGTTCAAGCTCCTTGCCCAGCTTACGGTGGTCGCGCTTCTTGGCCTCCTCGATGCGCGTCAGCGCGGCGTCGAGCGCTTCCTGCGACACGTCCGCCATGCCGTACAGACGCTGCAGCATCGCGTTCTTCTCGTCGCCACGGTAATACGAGCCTGCCACGGCCATGAGTTTCACCGCGCCGATATCAGAAGTTTTGGCCACATGCGGCCCGCGGCACAGATCCACAAACGCGCCGCACCGGTAAAGCGAAACCGTCTCGCCTTCGGGAATGTCCGCCAGTCGCTCCAGCTTATAGGTCTGTCCCGCGAAGGCGGCGGCAGCCTCGGCACGCGACACCTCCTGCCGCTCGAATGGCAACCCGGCCTTGATGATTGCGCGGATCTCCGCCTCGATCTTAGGAAAGTCCTCCGGTGCAAGCCGGTGTTCCATGTCAAAATCGTAATAAAAGCCATCCTCAGTCGAGGGGCCGATATCCAACTTGACGTTATCAAATAGTTTACAAACCGCAGCCGCCATCACATGGGCGGCACTATGACGCATGATTTCTATCGCTTCCACAAAACCTCCAGCCCGGGGAGCCTACAAACGCACGCCGGAATTCCATCCGAATAATGAACGTAAAGTGTCCCGTATCCCGTGCAGGAAGTCAAGCGCCCGTTGCGAATGTGTCGGCGAGTGGCAGGATTCAAGGGCGCGACTCAGTTTTGTTGAAACTCCTAAATGCAAACTCCTAAATCGGGTGTGCGGGCCAACTTGTTGGGCCGTTCTCCTTTTGCTATTCTTTTCCGTTGTAAAACTGGGAGTTAGCCCTACCACTTATAAGAAAAGAACGATTATGAAAAAAACGTCAATCCTCCTCGCGATAGCCGGGCTCGCCTTATCCGGATTTGCACAGCAGCCGGCCGACAAGGCCATGGACCAAGCTAAAGCGGTCCTTTTAAAGATGACGCTGGAGGAGAAGCTCTCCCTCTGCGCCGGCATCAGCACGATGTCGCTCAACCCGATTCCCCGGGTAGGCATCAACAAGGAGTTCTATTTCGACGACAGCTCCTGCAATGTGCGCGCCGAGCTCGACCGCATGACCTTTGCCGCCGCAACCAAACCGGATGACCCGTCCGACCAGTCCACCTCCATGCCAACGCTGGAAATGCTCGCATCCACTTGGGACCGCTCGCTCGCCTCCGCCTACGGCCACATGATCGGCAAAGAACTCCGTGCTCGCAACAAGGATATGATCCTAGGGCCCGGCGTGAATATCATGCGCACCCCGCTCTGCGGCCGCAACTTCGAGTATCTCACCGAAGATCCTGCGCTCGGCTCAGCCCTAGTCATCGAATACATCAAGAGCGTGCAGTCCCACGATGTCTCCGCCTGCGTGAAGCACTTCGCTGCGAACAGCCAAGAGTGGAATCGCAACACTGCAACCGCAACTGTCGATGCCCGCACGCTGCACGAAATCTACCTGCCTATCTTCCGCGCCGCCGTCAAGGACGCGGGCGTGTTGGCCGTGATGAACGCCTACAACAAGCTGGCCGTTCCCGGCTTCTGTGAAGCCCAATTCTGCAGTGAAAACGCACATCTCAACCGCGATATCCTACGCAGCGCTTGGGGCTTCAAGGGCCTTGTCGTGACCGACTGGGGCAGCGTGCACGATACTGCCGCGGGTGCCAACGGCGGCACCGACATCGAAATGAATGCCGGAAACCAGATCCGCATCTTTAAGCCCGAGCCGCTGATGAAGGCCATGCAAGAGGGCAAGGTCACGGAGGCAACGGTCAACGGCATGGTGCTCCACACCCTCTATGTGATGGCGAAAATCGGCTTTTTCGATGGCCGCACCCGCGACGCTGGCAGCATCAACACGAAAGAGCACCAGGCCCTTGCCCGCCGCGTGGCCGAGGAGGGAACGGTCCTGCTCAAGAACGACAAGGGCGTCCTGCCGCTTGATCCGAACGGCGTGAGGAACATCGTCGTCATGGGCCAGGGCGCGATCACCAAACACGGCAACGGCGGCTGGAGCGCCGAAGGCAAGCCGCCGTATGAGATCGTTCCGCTGGAGGGCATCACAAACCGCCTCGGAAATAAAGTGAAGGTCGTCTACATGCCGCTGACGCTCGACGATCAGAACTCCAAACTCGCATCCCTTCCTGAAAGCGCGCTCAACACCTTCGACGCCGATGTCAAGGACCAGGGCATGACCGTTCGCGCCTGGAGAGCCAGCTACTTCGCGAACAAGGAGCTCTCCGGTTCCCCCGCCGCGGCAGGCTTCCAGCGCGGCTTGAACGTCGACTGGAAGATGAACGCCCCGGTCAAGGAGGTTCAGCCGAACGACTTCTCTGTCCGC
This sequence comes from Kiritimatiellia bacterium, assembly GCA_038219365.1. Taxonomy (GTDB): domain Bacteria; phylum Verrucomicrobiota; class Kiritimatiellia; order RFP12; family UBA1067; genus JAHFSX01. The sequence continues at coordinate 2,424 of JBBRJN010000284.1, forward strand.
TGGGAAGCCAAAGTCATCGCGCCTGAAACCGGCATCTATGTGCTCGGCACGCGCGCCAATGCCAAGGCAGGCACGCGCATTCTCGTGGACGGCAAGCTCGTGATGGACAACTGGAAATGCCAGTTCCCGACCGCCACCGGCTACGGCGAAGTCGCGCTGAACGCCAAGCAGGAATACGCCGTCGCGGTCGAGTACACCCTCGGCGAGAGCGAGTCCACCTGCTTCTTCGGCTGGCGCCTGCCCTCTGAAAAGGGCATCTCCCTGTCCGCGATGGAAAGCGTTGTCCGCAAGGCCGACGCCGTCATCGTGCTGACCGGCACCGGGCACGGCCATGGCCGCGCACTGGAATGCGAAGGCGCGGATCGCCCGAATCTGCTCTTGCCGCCGGGCCATGACGAGGCCATCGCCAAGGTGCTCGCCTGGGTGCCGAAGGCCGTCATCGTGAACCACTCAGGCTCCCCAATGGAGATGCCGTGGGTCGCGAAGGCAGCGACACTCATCCAGTGCGGCTATGCTGGCATGGAGGGCGGCAATGCCTTGGCCGCAATCCTCTTCGGTGATGTCAACCCGTCCGGCAAGCTGCCGCACACCTGTCCGTTCAAGCTGGCTGACACCCCTGCCGCGACGCCTGAACGATACAACGGCACGAACTCGGTTTACAGCGAAGGCCTCTTCGTCGGCTACCGCTGGTACGACAAACAGAAGATCACTCCGATGTTCCCGTTCGGCCACGGCCTCTCCTACACGACCTTCAAATACGGCAAGGTCAGCGCCTCCGCCAAGACGCTGGCCTCCGACAGCGTACTCACCGTCTCGGTCAAGGTCACGAACAGCGGCAAATGCGCGGGCAGGGAAATCGTCCAGCTCTATGTGCGTGACCTGGCCAAAGCACCGAAAGTGGAGCGCGAGGTCCGCAGCCTCAAGAACTTCGCCAAGGTCGATCTGAAGCCGGGCGAGAGCCAGACGGTGACATTCACGGTCAAGCCGTCCGACCTCACCTACTACGATGTCGCCGCCAAGAACTTTCGCGCCGACGCGGGCAACTATGCCGCTGAAATCGGAGCCTCTTCGCGCGACATCAAGGGCAAGGTCGAGTTCGCTCTCACCGGCGATTACACCGAAGCCGACTAAAGACCGTAAAGAAACCGACTACGCTTCACTTACGTTCTATCTATCCCCTTCTCTCTCCACAACGCGCCCACGGGGCACGCGGCGATGCAGCGGTCGAGCGAACTGCCCATGGCGACATCCATATCCGTACCGAAGGGTGCCTTCACAGTGACATCAAAACCCCGGTTGCCGAAGGTCAGGCCTGGCTGGATCTGCTCGGCGGCGGTGATACCGACGCAGCGGCCGCAGTCGATGCACTTGCCCGGCTCGTGCACCAGCCCGCTTACGTAGCGTGTACGCATCACGGGCTTGCGCACGCCGGTCTTATACTGGTCGCGGTTGATCTCATATTCTTGCGCATAGGCGCGCAAGGCGCAGTCGAGCTTCTTGCCACAGTCGCACTGCAGGCAGCGGGCCGCCGCCGCGACGAGGGCTGCGGAAAACAGGCCGGGCGTGCGCACATCCGTACAAACAGAGGTGAGGTCAGTGGAGGCCATCTGTCGAAGTTCCCCGGCGTCCAGCTTGCCCACATGGGAGTCGTGGCGCGGTGACCACGACGAGCCAACGGCGCTGCGGGTCAGAAAATGGTGGACCGACTCCGCGGCCAGCCGCCCCTGCCCCACGGCCCGCACCGCCATGCGGCAGACCGCGATCGCACCACCGCAGGCGAAGACGCCGCTGCTGCCCGTCGCAAAGGTGTGGGCCTCGACAGCAATGCCCTTGGCCGACGTCTTGACACTGAAGGGCCAGTGCCGGTCAGGCGCCTGCGCTCCGGTGGCGAAGACCAGCGCATCGGAGCGCTGGATCAACTCGTCGAGGGCGCACTGGTTGCCGACGTTGCTCCCCATCCGGAACTCGACGCCCAAGGAGCGGATCACTGCAACCTCCTGCTCCAGAACCGCGAGCGGCAGCACTGCGCGGTCGATGCCATAGCGTAACATGCCGCCCGGCTCCTCGCGTTCGTCAATCACCGTGCAAGCGTGGCCCAGAAGCGTCAGGTAATAGGCGCTGGAGAGCCCGGACGGGCCCGCGCCGATAATCGTGACGCGCTTCCCCGATGCGGGGGCCGCGTGGCAGGGCGCTGTAGCTCCGTTCGCCAGCGCCGCTTCGGCCACGCCCTTATGAAGCTCCCGGATCGAGACCGCGCCGTCGAGCGGCACGCGGACGCACCCCTTCTGACACGGCGCGGGGCAGACGTGTCCCAACACGCCGGGCAGGGCGAGGCGCGACCAGACCGTGCGTGCCGCAGCGTCGAGATTGTTCTCCGCGATCTGCCGGGCCATGACCGGAATGTCAAGGTCCGCCGGACAGATGCGTCGGCACGGG
>JBBRJN010000285.1:0-4855 GCA_038219365.1 Kiritimatiellia bacterium
TACACCCGAGGGCTCGATCACGTACCGCGTCGATTTCAAAGGCAAGCCGGTCATTCTGGCGTCCAAACTCGGCTTCACGACCGAAGATAAAGCCGACCTCACCTCGGGCTACTCCTTTGTCTCGGAAAAGCGGGATGCGGTCACGCAGACCTGGAAGCCGCCCTACGGCGAGCGCTCGTTGGTGACAGACGCCTATCAGGCGCTCTCGCTGACCCACATGATTAAAGGAGCCGGAGACCTGACGCTGACCCTCGAGTGCCGCGCCTACAACAGCGGCTTCGCCTTCCGCTACGTTTTCCCGAAACAGACCCGTGCCCAGCTCGATATCGCCAAGGAGAACACCGAGTTCGTCTTCGCCGCTGACCACCGCGCTTGGCCCGTCTACAACGCCCAAGGCACGTACAAGCCGGCCCTGCTGAGCGAGGTCAAGGACGGCGCCGAGCGTCCCCTGACCGTCGAGATTGCGGATGGCCCGGTGGCAGCCATCGGTGAGGCTGGCCTTTTCACCTTTGCCCGCATGAAGTTCGCGCCGCTCGCGGGCAAGCCCCACGCCCTCACCGCGCGCCTCGATGGCAAGGCGGTCCTGCCGTTGCCCGGCGCCACGCCGTGGCGCTATGTGATGGTCGCAGACAACGCCGCGCGTCTGCTGGAGCAGAACGACCTGATCCTGAACCTGAACGAGCCTTCGAGAATCGCCGACACCTCTTGGCTCAAGCCCGGCAAAGTGATCCGCGAAACCTCGCTCACAACGACCGGCGGCAAGGCCTGCGTGGACTTCGCCAAGGTCATGAACCTCCAGTACGTGGAGTTCGACGCAGGCTGGTATGGCCACGAGTACGATGACGCCTCAGACGCGCGGGCGGTCAACCTCGATCCCAAGCGCTCGAAGGGGCCGCTCGATCTGCAGGACGTCATCCGCTACGGAAAAGAGAAGGGCGTAGGCGTCATCCTCTATGTCAACCGCCGCGAGTTGGAGCGCCGCCTCGACGAGCTTCTGCCGATCTACAAAGCGTGGGGCGTCGCGGGCCTGAAATACGGCTTCGTCAATGTCGGCAGCCAGAAGTGGACCACCTGGCTGCACGACGCCATCCGCAAGGCGGGCGAAGCGGGCCTGATGATCGACATCCACGACGAGTACCGCGTCACAGGCAACCAGCGCACCTGGCCCAACGTCATGACCGTCGAGGGAATCTCCGGCAACGAAGAGATGCCTGCGGCACCGCACAACTGCGCACTGCCCTTCACACGTTACCTCTGCGGACCCGGCGACTACACGCCCTGCTGGTATAACGCTCGCGTCAAGAATACCCGCGCCCACCAGCTCGCTCTGCCCGCCGTCTACTACAGCCCGTGGCAGTTCCTCTTTTGGTATGACAATCCCGGGATGTACAAGGCCGACCCGGAGCTGGATTTCTGGAGGCAGATCCCCACCGTTTGGGATGACACCAAGGTGCTGAATGCCAAAATCGGCGTTTACGCCACGGTCGCCCGCCGCACCGGGGACGACTGGTTCGTCGGCACGATCAACGCAGTCGAACGCCGCACGCTGACGATTCCGCTGACCTTTCTGACGCCCGGCAAGAAATACACCGCGCAAATCTACAGCGACGGCGCACCGGACGGCAGCGACCGCACGAAGGTCACCTGCGCCACCCGCGTGGTAACCTCTGCGGATGCGCTCACCGCAGACCTCGCCGACAACGGCGGCCACGCGGTGCGCCTCACGCCGGTGAAGTAAAAGGCGTTCGGGTGAAGCGAGTGATTCGGAAGAATCGATTCTTTCGATCCCCGCCGCCTCGAACAAAAAAGGCGCATCCGAAACATATCGGATGCGCCGCGATTCGCAAACAAGGGTTAGCCGTTAGCCTTTGATCGCCGCCTGCGCCGCCGCCAGACGGGCGATCGGCACGCGGTACGGTGAACAGCTCACGTAGTTGAGCCCGTTCTTGAAGCAGAACTTCACCGAGGCCGGATCGCCCCCCTGCTCGCCGCAGATGCCGACCTTCAGGTCCGAGCGCGTCGTGCGGCCCTTCTGGACAGACATCTCGATGAGCTGGCCCACGCCGTCCTGGTCGATCGTCTGGAACGGATCGGAGGGCAGCAGCTTCTGATCGAGATAATCGGGCAGGAAGCCGCCGATATCGTCGCGGCTGAAACCGAACGTCATCTGCGTCAGGTCATTCGTGCCGAAGGAGAAGAACTCCGCCTCCTGCGCCATGCGGTCCGCCAACAGGGCGGCGCGCGGAATTTCGATCATGGTGCCGACCATGTAGGGCAGCTTCTTGATCTTCTTGGCCTTGCACACCTCGGCATGCACGCGGGCGATGATCACCTTCTGGTGCTTTAGCTCGCTCACGTCGCAGGTGACGGGAACCATGATTTCGGGCTTGCACTTCTTGCCCGCCGCGATGAGTTCAGCCGCCGCCTCGAAAATCGCGCGAGCCTGCATCTCGGTCACCTCAGGATAGGTGACGCCGAGGCGTACGCCGCGGTGTCCCATCATGGGGTTGTTCTCGTGCAGCGCTTCGCCGCGCTTGTGGATTTCGTCGGAGCTGATGCCCAGCGCAGCGGCCAGCTCAGCCTGCTTTTCAGCGCTCTGCGGCACGAACTCGTGCAGCGGCGGGTCCAGCAGACGGACCGTCACAGGCAAGCCGTCCATGGCTTCCATCGTGGCCTTGATGTCGTGCTTGACGAACGGCATCAACGCGTTCAGTGCGCTGCGGCGCTCGTCGAGCGTCGAGCTGAGGATCATCTTGCGCAGCAGAAAGAGCGGCTTGTCGCTCCCCACGCCGTAGAACATGTGCTCCGTGCGGAACAGTCCAATGCCCTCGGCGCCGAACGCGCGGGCGACCTTGGCGTCAGCGGGCGTATCGGCATTGGTGCGCACGCCCATCGTGCGGAACTTGTCGGCCATGGTCATGAACTTCTGGAAGCGCGGATTTTCCGTCGCATCGATCATCGGCAGGGTGCCGGTGTAGACGTGGCCGCGCGAGCCGTTGAGCGTAATGACATCCCCTGCTTTGAGAACGAGGTCCGAACCCGCGACCTTGGCGCTCTTCTCGGCGGCGTTCACATGCAGCGCGCCTGCGCCGACAATGCAGCACTTGCCACAGCCGCGAGCCACCAACGCCGCGTGCGAGGTCATGCCGCCGCGGGCGGTCAGAATGCCGACCGCCGCACGCATGCCTTCGACGTCTTCCGGGTTGGTCTCTTCGCGGATCAGAATGCACGTCTTGCCGGCACGGGCAGCAGCCACCGCGTCCTCGGCCGTAAAGACCAGCGTGCCGCAGGCGGCACCCGGTCCAGCCGGCAGGCCCTTGACGATCGGCTTCGCATCCTTCTCGAACTTGGGATCGATGACCGGGTGCAGCAGTTCATCCAACTGCTGCGCCTCGACGCGCATGACGGCCGTCTTCTGGTCAATCAGCCGCGAGGCCAGCATGTCCATGGCCATGTTCAATGCGGCGGTGCCGGTGCGCTTGCCCACGCGGCACTGCAACATCCAGAGTTTACCCTCTTCAATGGTGAACTCGATGTCAAGCATGTCGGTGTAATGCTTCTCGAGCGTGTTGCGAATGGCGAAAAGCTGTTTGTAGGTAGACGGCATCGCCTCCTGCATGCTGCGCAGGTGCTTGTTCTGCTCGTTCTTGGTGTCGTCGTTGATCGGGCTCGGCGTGCGGATGCCGGCCACGACATCCTCGCCCTGGGCGTTGACCAGCCACTCGCCGTAGAAGGTGTTGTCGCCGGTGGCCGGGTCGCGGGTAAACGCCACGCCGGTGGCGGAGGAGTCGCCCATGTTGCCGAACACCATCGCCTGCACGTTCACGGCGGTACCCCAGGCGTCGGGGATGCCTTCGATGCGGCGGTAGGAGACGGCCTTCTTGCCGTTCCAGCTCTTGAACACTGCCGCGATCCCGCCCCACAACTGCGCCATCGGGTCATCCGGGAACGCTTTGCCGAGGTGCTTCTTCACGAGCTTCTTGAATTCGGTGGCGAGGAGTTCCAGGTCTTCGGCCTTCAGGTCGGTGTCGGACGTACAGTTGCGGGCACGCTTAAACTGGTCCAGCGTCTCGTCCATGAGCTTGCGGATGCCCTTGCCAAGGGCAGGCTCCAAGCCTTCCGCCTTCTCCATCACCACATCGGCGTACATCATGATCAGGCGGCGATAGGAGTCCCACACGAAGCGGGGATTGTTGGTCTTCTTGATCATGCCGGGGATCGTGGCCGTAGAAAGTCCGACGTTCAGGACGGTATCCATCATGCCTGGCATGGAGCTGCGCGCGCCGGAACGGCAGGAAACCAGCAACGGGTTCTCAGGGTTGCCGTATTTCTTTCCCATGATCGTCTCGGTCTTGCGCAGCGCTGCAAGCACTTGGTCGGCCAACACGGCCGGAAGCTTGCAGCCGTTGGCATAATAGGCGGTACAGCACTCGGTGCTCACTGTGAACCCGGCCGGTACGGGAATGCCCAAAAGACACATCTCGGCCAAGTTCGCGCCCTTGCCGCCGAGCAGGTTTTTCATCGCCGCGCCGCCTTCAGCCTTGACATTGCCAAAAAAATAAACATATTTCGCGGCCTTGGCCACGCTCTTTGCAGGCGCGGCTTTCTTCGCTGACTTCACACTCTTAACCATACTCTTTTAGTCCTTTAATGATGCAAAAAAACGGGGTTTAGTTTATCACACATACCCCCATAGTCAATCCCTACCCCACACACCCTCGGCAAGCACTCACGCACCGGCGTGCATTCACTATTCCTTAATCCCTTCGGGCGTGGTAGGATATTTACTTTTTAAGACGAAGGAGGCAGAATATGTGGAACTACAGTGAAAAAGTGATGGATCATTTTCGCAATC
>JBBRJN010000286.1:0-4825 GCA_038219365.1 Kiritimatiellia bacterium
GGTGAACTGGCCTGCGAACAGCGCGGTTAATGCTACTTCGTTCATGGGCAAACTGCGAATTAACTAAGGGACAGGTCTTTAGAAATACTGTCGAATCAGGCAACAAGGCGTGCGCAGGCTTGCGAAAAGGCAGTTGTCGGGGTATGATGCGGGTGTTCTGAATCGATGGAGCGGCATGGTGATGAAGTATTGACCGGAGTGCAAAATGGCATTATGGTCTTAAGGAGCTTGAATAAATGAAACGAATGATTGTCCCTGCTATCGCGGTTTTTACGGCACTCGTCGCGTCCGCCGACGTCCCCTCCACCGACACCTCGAAGGCGCAGCCGCGGTCTTCCGCCGAGGCTTCCGGGAAGACTTGGATGCCGGTCGTCTGTACCATCGGCGACGTGCGGCTCAAGGGCTATCTCGGCGAGCGGCTCGACGCGATGATCGAGCGCCACGTGATCGCGACGGACGTCGACTACATCACCGCGCCGTTCCTGGAAAAGACGGAGACCAAGGGCTGGTGGCAGACGGAATTCTGGGGCAAGTACATGCACTCCGCCATGCCGTATCTACAGTACACCGGTTCCACGAAGCTGAAATCGAATGTCGACCGCGGCATCGCACGCATACTCGCTTCGCAGGAGGCGTGCGGATACATCGGCAACTACCCGGACGGCCTTCGCTGCGGCGACGGGTGGGACGTCTGGGGCATGAAGTATACGATGATGGGGTTGCTGCACGACTACGATGCGACGAAGGCTCCGGAAGTCCTCGAGGCGTGCAAACGGCTTTGCGATTACGTGATCGCCGAGTTGGGGCCTGGCGGAAAGCGCGGCAAACATCTCTACCAGTCCGGCAATTGGTCCGGCTATGCGAGCTCGTCGATCCTGGAACCCGTGATGTGGCTCTACAAGCGAACCGATGACAAGAAATATCTCGATTTCGCGGCGTATCTCGTTAAGGACATGACCGAAGCGGAAGATGGTCCGCGGCTGCTCGACCTCGCCTTGAAAGGCATTTCCGTGGCGGACCGCAACGGCTACGGAAACACGCCGGAAACCAACGGTGCCTACGTGTCGAAACACAACCGCTGGAAATCCTACGAGATGATGAGCTGCTATCAGGGCATGCTCGACTATTTCGAGGTTACGGGACGCAAGGACCTTTTCGACGCGGCGGTCGCGACCGGCAACGACATCATCAAAGAGGAGATCAATCTCGCTGGCGGCTGCGCGTGTTCGGAAGCGTGGTTTCATGGTGCGCGGAAGCAGCACCTGCCTTATGTGCGGCTCCAGGAGACGTGTGTCACAACGACGTGGATGCGCTTTTGCGAGAAACTTCTCGACTTGACGGGTGACCCGAAGTGGGCGGATGAGATCGAGCGCACGTTTTACAATGTTTATCTCGGCGCGATGAAGGCGGATGGCTCGGAGTTCGCCGGTTATACGCCGCTCTCCGGCAACCGCTATCACGGTCAGCATCACTGCTACATGCATACGGACTGCTGCACGGCGAACGGTCCGAGGGGATTCCTCTGCTTCCTCAAGGGGTTTTTCCGCACGACGGACGACGCGGCGGTTTTCAACTTCTATTCGTCCGCGCTTGTGAAGGGCGTCATTCCCAAGACCGGCAAGAAGGTCGCCTTCGACATGTATTCCCTTTATCCGCGCTCGAACGCCGCCCGTATCGTCAGCCACACCGAAAATGCGGGCGTCGTTCCGCTTAAGCTGCGCATTCCGAAATGGAGCGAAACGACGGTTGTGAAAGTGAATGGCCAAGAGCAGAAGGGTGTTGTGTCCGGGGCCTATTTCACGGTTGCGTGCGAATGGAAGCTCGGCGATATCGTTGAAATCAAGTTTGATATGCCCGTCGTTGCCCACACACTCGAGCACAACATCGCCTTTACGCGCGGCCCGGTTCTCCTGGCCCGCGACAGCCGTTTCAGCGACGGTGATTTCACCGAGCCGTTCCGGCGGGGCATCAAGGACGGCCAGCGCATGACTAGTTTCGCCGACGTGCGCACGCCGACGGATGATATGTGGATGGCATTTTCCGCGACGCTTCCGATCGGCTCGCACCACGAGAACCCGGAAGGTGCGCTGCAGGAGACCGTTTTCTTTTGCGATTACGCGTCCGCCGGCAACACCTGGCATCGCGACAACTTCTACCGCACCTGGTTCCCGGAAGAGTACGGGCCGACGGAATAAGCCGGGGGGCGAAAGGTCATGCTGGACAGCCACGCCAAGCTCGCAAAAAAGCTGGCCGGGCTGGAGGCTAAATACGACGAACAGTTCCGCGTCGTGTTCGAGGTTCTGAACGAGTTGATGGCCGCGCTTGAGCCGAAACGCAAGCCGATCGGCTTCAGCGTGAAGGAGCGGCGGGCAAGATATGTGGCGGAGCGACGGGCACAACGGGAGTCAAATGCCAAGATGCTTTGAAGGTGCCAAGCGAAGGTGACTTTCAGTAATGTTTCCCGTAAGCAGAGTTCACGACGCGGAGCCACTCCTCCGCGAGGAGACCGTGGCCTGCGTAGCTTGGGTGGATGCCATCCCACATCCAGTAAGAACCGGGGGCTTTTTTGCAGCCTTCATCGAGTAGCGGCTGGAGATTGACGACGGCGGCATGGTATTTGGCAGCGAGTTTCACGATGATCTGGGTGCGCTCCTTCACGTTCGCATCCCAGGGAGCGAAGTCGTTTTTATGACCACGCGGTTCGACAGGGAGAGTGAACGGTGTGCAAAGGACAAGCCGTACCTTGGGCAAGGCGGCGACGGTATCGGCTAGAACCTTGTCGTAAGTCTGCTCGAAGATGTCCATGGGCATCTTAGCGTTGCTGTCGTTGATGCCGACGAGGATGCTGAGGATATCGGGTTTAAGATCGAGGGTGTCTTTTTGCCAACGAGCCGCGAGATCGCTGATGGTGTTGCCGCTGTTGCCACGGCTGAGAAACGTCAGTTGGCGCTCGGGGAGGAGTGCGCCGAGACGTGCCGCGATGAGGTAGGCGTAGCTCTGGCCCATGGTGTGATTGTAGTCGTTGCCGGAGCGGGCACGCCCGCCGTCGGTGATCGAGTCGCCTTGAAAGACGACGCAGAACCCTTGTTTGAAGGCGGGCATAACTTCTGCGGCACGGGCGGGAGAGTAGGCAAGTGCTGCGCAGAGGGCGGCTGACAATACGGCAATGAACCTGAACGATTTTGATTATGGCTGAAAACGCCTCACGGCGTCACTACGAACACAAGGAAGCGTGGTCTTTCCCGTTTGTAGTTGGCTGAATTGTCTTACTCTTAGGAACTGTTAATAGGTCAATGCCATGCAAAACCGGACAGCTTTTTCGCTCACAGCCCCGACCAGTTCAAAACCGTTGGTTTTGGTTGCGCGTTCTGAAGGCCAAAGACCACATACATGCACATAACAAAAACGCATCCTACCACCTATGTTCCTAAGTTTTCCTTGGTGCAAAGAGCGTGTGAGATCACATATTGTTTCGCTTTCGCCGGGCGAGATTTGTTATGGTCTTACCGATATTGGGGTAGCAACGATAAGGGGATAACCATGCGGGCCATCATGAACATCAGAACTGTTTTCACTTTTTCTTTAACGACGCTCTTGGTCTGCGTCGCGTCGTGTGCGTGGGCTTCGGAGAACGTGCATCAGGCCGGTAAGCCGGTCTTCGCGCTCGAGCGGACGGATCAGCGCCTACCCTCCGGTAAGCCGATCGAAGTCGCCGACCGTCTGGAGCTGCGTCTGCGCCCGGGCTTGGAAATCAATGGACGCTTCCGCCTCGACGCGTTCAAGAACTGGGCTCAGACCTTGGTTGTGAAGGACGGCGAGTACCTGCTCCGCGTGGACAGTCCGGGCGATGGCGGGCACTTGGTGTTCTTTGTGCAGATCGAAGGCAAGTGGGAAAGCCGGCTGCACGGACCCGTCGTAAAAACGAACACCTGGTACGACGTGTGCGCGGTGTGGACGGGACAGGCCATGAGCCTGACCGTCAACGGCGAGACCTTCAGCCAGACGCGTCTCGGCCGGATCAATCCGGGGCCGAAACCGGTGCAGATCGGTCCGGTCGCCGGAGCGCTCGAGCGGCTCGACATTTTCAACCCGAGCCTGGAGCGGGCGGCTCTGTTGGCGGGCTTGCCCGACGAAGCGGTGCCCGCCAAGTCCGCCCCCGGATTTTTCCGTTCGCTGTGGAACAAGGTCAACGGCTGTTCTTCCCGCGGCGAAAGCTCGGACACCGCTTGCATACTGGGCGGCCCCTCGGTGTGGAACGGCTGGCAGCCCCGAAACGGCACCGCTTGCAAGGAGAAGGGTGCGGCGCTCGTTGCCGAGTTCCCTGCCGCCACGGCCATGCTGGTGAGCCCGGCGCTGTCGGTCGACCTCGCCCCGTATCCGGTCCTCTGCCTCGACATGGACGCCGACGGCCGCGACGTGACCGGCACGCTTGACTTCACAACCGATGCGGGGTCGGGATCGATCAGCTTCAAACCGCAGTCGGGCGGACGGCCCACCGTGATCTCCGGCGCGATGTCCGACGCCTGGACCGGACAGCTTCGCCGCCTCGCATTGAGCTTTGCCGGCGGGGGAGGTCCGGTCCGTATCCGCAAGCTGGTGCTGGCCGACCGGCCCATCGGAACGCCCGTCTTTTACATCCGCTCCCTCGTCGCTGGTCGGGCCAAGCTGCGTCCCGGCCGCGAAGAGAGCGTGGTGGCTGGCATCCAGAACGTCGGAGGCGAAGCCGAAGGGATTACCGCCCGGCTTGAGGTTCCCAAGGGGCTCAAGGTCATCGGCGGGGCCAAGCGGGCCTTCTCGTGGTTGGGCACGGACGACTTCGACCTCG
>JBBRJN010000287.1:0-4804 GCA_038219365.1 Kiritimatiellia bacterium
TGGCCTTTTTGATCAGATCCGACCGATCATAGGTGATGACGGCTTCGACGCCTTCAGGCATGGAAGGCTTCAGCTCCGCCAGCTTGTCCTTCACGCGCTTGATCACGTTCAGCGCATTCTCGCCGTGGCGCATGACCACGACCCCGCCGACGGTGTCGCCGTTGCCGTTGAGGTCCGCGACTCCGCGCCGCATTTCCGGCCCGGTCTGGATGGTGGCCACGTCGCCCAGCATGACCGGCGTGCCCGTCTTGCCTGTCTTGACGACCACGTCGACGAGCGCGGCGGTGTCTTTGACATAGCCGCGGCCCCGCACCATGTACTCGCGTCCGCTCCACTCGATGAGCCTTCCTCCGACTTCGTTGTTGCTCTTGCGGATCGCATCCGCCACCTCCATCACCGAGAGGCCGTAGCTCTGGAGCTGAGCCGGGTCGATGGTCACCTGATACTGTTTTTGAAAGCCACCGATGCCGGCGACTTCCGCCACGCCGGGCACGCTCTGGAGCGCGTAGCGCAGATACCAGTCCTGATAGCTCCGCAGATCGGCCAGGCTATGCTTGCCGCTTTTATCCACCAGCGCGTACTGAAACACCCAGCCCACGCCGGTCGCGTCCGGGCCGAGCTGCGGCGTGACTCCGGCAGGAAGGTTGCCTGAAAGCTTCTGCAGGTATTCGAGCACCCGGCTGCGGGCCCAGTAGATATCGGTGCCGTCCTGAAAAATGACGTAGACGTAACTGAAGCCGAAGTCGCTGAATCCGCGGATCGCCTTGACCTTCGGCGCGCCGAGCAGCGCGGTGATGATCGGGTAAGTGACCTGGTCTTCCAAAATGTCCGGGCTGCGGTCCCATTTCGTATAGACGATCACCTGCGTGTCGCTGAGGTCGGGGATGGCGTCGAGCCGGATGTTCTTCATCGCGTAGACGGCGTACCCGATTGCCGCAGCCACCAGGCCGATCACGAGCAGGCGGTTGCCGGCGCTGAATTCGATGAGCCGGGTGATGATCGTTTTCTTTTCTGATGGCTCTTGGTCGCTCATGGCTTATTTTCCGGAAAGGGCCTCGATGGCGGCTTTCATGGAGGACTCGGAATCGACCAGGAAATTCGCGGACGTCACGACCTTGTCGCCCGCCTTCAGCCCGTCAAGCAATTCGAACCACCCTTCAGTACGCGTGCCGAGCTTGATCTCGGTCGGCACGAGCTTGCCCTCGCCCGCGTCGCGGAACGCATAGGAACGTACGCCGGTGCGCATCACGGCGGCTTCAGGGATCGCCAGCTTTTCACCGAGATCGAAGGCCAGACGCGCGACGCCGAACATTTCGGGCTTCAGCAGCAAGTCGGGGTTCGGCACCTCCATGCGCACCTTGACCGTGCGGGTCGCGGCGTCCAGCGTGGGCGAAATGAAACTGACCATACCCGTGAAGGTCATGCCCGGTGCGGCCGACACATCCAACTCGAAGGGCATCCCCATCTTCACGTGCGGCAGGTCGGACTGGTAGATATCCGAATCCGCCCAGACGTCCGAAAGGTCGCCCAGCACCATGATTTGTTCGCCTGCGGTAACCCTGTGCCCTTCGGAGATATCGCGTTGGATAATCCAGCCGCTGGTTGGCGCGAAGAGGGTAACGGTGCGTTCAGGTTGCCCCGTCTTGGCCAACCGCTCGATCTGATCGTCGGTTATGTCCCAGAGAATCAGCCGCTTCCTGGCCGCAGCAGCAAGCCCGGCGTTACTATTCAGCACATTTAGGTATTCTTGCTGCGCCGACACCAACATCGGGCTGTAGATCGTCAGCAGGGGCTCGCCCTGCTTCACGTGCTGGCCGGTGGTGGCGGTGAAGAGCTTCTCCACATAGCCGTCGATCTTGACCGTGACGTGGTGCAGCCGCGTCTCATCGGCGACGATCCGCGCCGAGGTGCGGATCTCGCGGGCGAGCTTACGCTTCTCGACTGTTCCAAGCGTCAATCCCATGCGCTCGCGTGCGGCAGACGTGATTGAAACGGCAGCCAATCCTTCCGGCGTCTTCTCGCCCCCCGACGTCACCTCGAACGCCTCCATCTCCATGCCCATCGAATCCTTGCCCGGCTTGTCGCTGACCTCGGCGGGGGTCATGGTCGAGCGGTACAGGATCTTCGTTACTGCGGGTTCCAACGGTTTTTTGCCCTCTCCCATTGGCACCAGCTTCATCCCGCAGATCGGGCAGTCGCTGGGCTTGTTGTCGATGACAGTCGGGTGCATCGGGCAGTGGTAGCGCACCGCTGCGCCGTGCGCGGGCGTGTCGCGGCCGCAGCCGGTGGGGAGCGTCGTGAACACAGCCGCCGCGACCGAGAAAATCAGGAGAGCAAAAAAGCGCATGTTCATTTGTGGGGGTCTCCCGGCTTCGGGTCCGCCTTCAGCCCCGCCCCGACCGCCCGCTCCAGGCGGGCCAACTGCATGCCTACGTTTCCTTCCTCCATGGCGGCCATGACGCGTATGCCGAGCAGGAACCGCTGGCTTTCGAGGAAGTCCATGAAATCCGTTTTTCCGGTCTGGTAGTCGGCTTCGCTGGCGGCGAAGCGCATTTCGGCCTGCGGGATGAGTTCGGACTTATAGAGCTCGAGCATGCGCCGGGCTGTCTGTAATTTGAACGATGCGTCCTGAACATCGAGAGCGCTGTTCTGTTTCGCGGCCTCGCGTGCCGCCTCGCTGGAGGCGCGCATCTTTTCCGCCTCGCGGACGCCGGCCCGGTTCTTCGCTTGCCAGATCGGCAGTTCCACGCCCACGGTGAACATGACCATGTTTTCGCCGCTGCCGATGTTCCGGTACTCCACGCCAAGCTGGTAGTCCGGCAGAGAATCCTTGGCCATCAGCCGCTTCTCTAGCTCGTAACGTTCCATCCGCGCCTGCGCCGCACGGACCTCGGGACGGTTCGCCGCCGCCCGTGCGAAGAGGGACTCCTGCGCCCCGTTAAATGCGAACTCCGAAGGCATCACAGCCGCGCCCAATGGCGTATCGGCGCGGCGGTTGAAAAGCGTGTTCAGCTTGGACTGAAGCGCGTTCTCCTGCGCTTCAAGTTCGAGCAGGCGCTGCTTCAGCATGGTGCTTTCCGTTTTGGCCTTGAGTACGTCCTGCTGGGTACGCTCGCCTGTCGAGTACATTGTTTCCGATATTTTCTCCATGCGCTGTAGGACACGCTCTTCCTTTCGCGTGATCAGGATCGCCTGCTGTACGGCGTAGAGTCCGAAGTAGCTCTCCTTGACCCTCATCACGACCTCGCGGGTCATGGACTCGAGTTCATGTTGCATGGCCTCGGCGTCCTTCTTGGCGATGCCTTCCCGGAGGCCGCGTTTGCCGAACCAGGGGAACTGCTGTTCCACCATGAGCCGTTTCTCGTTCGTGTCGGGCCAGGTCCCGTCGCGCGCCCCTTCCATGGCACCGTACTTGAGCATCGGGTTCGGCAAGGCTTTAGCTTGGACGGGCCGCTCCAGCATGGCCTCCCACTTGGCGCGTAGGCTTTGCAAGTCCGGGTTGTCACTAACGGCTAGGTCCACGGCTGCGGTGAGCGTCAGGTTGGTGTCAGCCGGGGCACCCCGCGAGCAAACTGCCGTCGCGCCAGTGAAAACAGCGGCTGCGCACAGCAATCGGAAAGGATGGTTTTGCATAAAGGATATCCTTCCACGGCTATGATGAAAAGCAACAGGCCTCGCTGACCGGCAAAACAGTTTCCGGCACAGCGAGGACGCGCACATCTCAAGCCACGGAGGCCTTGTGCAGGCTTACTTGGCCTTGGGTGCCTCTGCCTTGTCGAGGGTGATGCCCTCGTCTTCGAGCTTCTTCACGTATTTCGCAGGATCTTTCTTGATCTTGGCAATGCATCCGTTACAACAGACGTAGATGCGTTTGCCGTCGAAATCGACAAACTTGCTCTTGTCGACATCGCCGCCCATCACAGGACACGTGGTCTGAGCCTTGACCGCGACCGCGTTGGTCGTGGCCGCAACCGGGGCCAGTTCGGTTTTATCGGCGGCGAACGCGACGCCTGTGATAAGAACCGCCATCAACCCCGCCATGAACCCGCTTTGCTTATGCATGCTGGAATCCTTTCGGTTACTTTTACTTAACTTGCAAGATGTTTTAAATTAGCACACTCCCTTGACAATTTCATATAGGGAAAACACCCTATGTCGCATGCGGCCACCAGGCAGGAGCGCCGACCCGGCCACTTGCTTTTGTCGGCCAGCCGCAGCAGGTGTCTTGCGGTGGTCACCTGATCGGCGTGGCGGCGAGGGGCGGCACGTTGAGCTTGTTTAGGCGGATCCAGCAGTCGCCGCAGACGCAAGCATTATCGCGTCCACAGGTGCCGCTGACGTCCGGCGGCGGCGGACTGATCGTGGCGACGATCAGGTCGCTGAATTTCTTGTACTCCGGAACTGTCTTAGAGGCCCAGCCCTTGTCTATTTGGCCCCAGCCGCCCGCCTCTTTCGCGAGTGGCGCCATCAGCAGGCGACTCTCGGCAGGGTTGGCGTGGTTGACCAACGCGTGATAGGGCTGCTTGGCCAAGGCCTCGCCGAAGCGGGCCTTGACCGCCTCGCGCAACGCCTTTTCCTTCTCGCCGTTGACCTGCGCATGCTCGACGCGGTTATGCGACGAGTCGCCGTTGGCCTGCGAATTCAAATCCAACCAGTCGATGATGCGCTGGAAATCCTCGCGCGGCAGGTTCACCTTCTTGTGGTTCTCAAGCAGCATCTTGCCGAGCTTCGAGCCGTGCGCGTAGTAGTCCATGGGGCGGCTGACGTTCTTGTCGAGGCCGTGGGTCTCGGACTTGAGGCCGAT
>JBBRJN010000288.1:0-4759 GCA_038219365.1 Kiritimatiellia bacterium
CGCGTATTGGGCCAGTCAAGGTTTGGAATTTGCCACAGGCACCGAGCGTCTGATGAGCCGCCGCGCCGTGTATCAACCGCTCATGCTCTGCGTGCTTCACGGACGTTTCACCGGCGACGTTGCGAAGAAAAAGTGGCAAACCGCCAGCCAGGTCGCATTCGCCGATACCACGGCCAAATTCATCGCGGAGACCCGCGCGGAGTTCCCTTCAACAACGCTCACGTTTGTGTATCAAAGATATCTATCAATGGCGATCCGCCTGTTATATCAGGAAGGCCGGATCAGTCAGGCGGGCATCCTTTATGCGCGCCTTGCCGCAACGCTACCGCCAACGCTCAAGCCGCGACCGACGTTCGAAGATGTTACCAAAGGATGGGAGCCCGAAGATGAAAAGTAAGGTGTTGTTCTGCTGGTTTGTGGCGCTGGTTGCCTTCGGATCCGAAAAACCCGGCGCCGTGCCTCAACTGCCTGACCTTAAGGCCGCATGCACGCAACTCTTGCTGGCACCGCTCAACCCTGTAAATCTCCAAGTTTTGACCGCCTATTCAGTGAGTACCTCAGGCGTTACGTACCTCCGAAGCCTGTCTTTAGCGGTCTACGCGATATCGATGCTCAAACAAAACCAGACCGAACGATTCGAATCGGCCCGGACCTTTCATCGGGCGAATTTCCCGAACGACATGAGCCTTTTAGATGGCAGTCCTGCTTTTGCTTCCGGTAAAAAAATCCTTGGCTCCGACGGGAACGTCCTTCAGCTTCCGCCTGAGTTGCCAAAGCGACAGGATGTACTTTTGCGCGATATGCTGACTCGAATAGACAACCTTATGATCTTAAGGGGCAGGATTGATAAAACGGTCGCGGATACAAACCGCGTGAACCGGATCAGCGCGCTTCAAAAAATCAAAACGGACTTCCCGCCTTATCCAGAGATCGCCGAAGTCGAACAGTTGCTGGCGACCGATCAACTTGCACAAAAAATGCACGACGAGGCGCTCGCTGCACAACACATTAAATGGGACTCAGAGTTGAACGACCTGAAGGGTTTTTCTGAGTCGCTCGACATGGAATCCGCTATCCGTAAACTGCGCACGTATCTTACGGAAAACCCTGACTGTCCGCACACGCTCAAAATTGAAATCCTTTTGTCAAACTGCCAGTCCAAACTCAACTCGTCACGTTTGCAAAGGAAGCTCCTTTACACCGTCGGAGCCCTGCTGTTAGGCCTGTTCGGCCTGAGTTGCATCCATATCAATTATTTCAAATACACGTTACTGCCTAACGAGGCGACGACCGGAGCGCAACGCCGAAAGGTGGATGGTGCGCACGCTTTCACAGATCCGCTCAGCCTGACGGCCCTAGAGAGTAAGGGGCGCGTCAAAACAAAGACCGCACGAATCGATCCGAAATCGTAGCGCAGCCTCACACGATCAGCATGCAGTCCCCGTAACTGAAGAAGCGGTAGCGCTCGGCCACGGCCTCGCGGTACGCCGCCAAAACCCGGTCCTGTCCGACCAGCGCAGCCACCATCATGATCAGTGTCGACTGCGGCAGATGGAAGTTTGTCAGCATCATATCGGTCGCCAAAAAGCGGTACGGCGGGAAGATGAATATCGAACTGGACCCAGAGGATGCGACGACCTTCCCTCCATGCGCGGAGGCCACCGTTTCCAAAGTCCGCACACTGGTGCTGCCGACCGCCACGACCCGTCCCCCCCGCTCGCGGCAAGCCGCGATGGCCGCGGCCGTTTCAGCCGACACGGTGAAGCGTTCCGGATCCATAACGTGCTCTTCCACGGCCGCGCATTTGACCGGCTTGAACGTCCCCGGCCCCACATGCAACGTCACATACGCACGACGCACACCCTTTGCGTCGAGCGCGGCAAACAGGGCATCGTTGAAATGCAGCCCGGCTGTCGGGGCCGCCACCGCGCCGACTTCGCGTGCGAAAACCGTCTGGTAGCGCTCGCGGTCGAGCCGCGTCTGCCGCTCGTCGCCGTTGCGATGGATGTACGGCGGAACAGGTGTCAACCCGAAGGCCTCCAGAATTTTCATCAGCGGTTCATCCGAACGAAAAAGAACCGTACAGACCCCCTCTCCGGTTCGTTCGAGGATCTCCGCCGCAAGCCGCCCTTCTGCGAAAACAGCCCTCTGCCCCGCACGTATGCGGCGACCAGACCCGCTGATGCACGACCAACATGCCCATTCCGAACCACCTACCCTATCGCCGGGCAGCGGCATGGGTTCGAGCAACAGAAGCTCAAGGGTGCCTTGCGTGTCGGACCACCTCCCCTTGAGGCGTGCGGGGAAAACCCTCGTATCATTCAGCACAACCAGATCATCGGCATTCAGATACGAGGGGAAGTCGGAAACACAGCGGTGTTCTAACCTGCCGTCGTCGCGGTGAAGCACCATCATGCGCGAAGACCCCCGCTCGGCGGGCGGCTCCTGCGCGATCAGCTCCTGCGGCAGCGCATAATCAAAATCGCTAGTCAGCATGGCGTCCTTGAGAGAACAGGAAGGGTTAGCGCTTACGTCCCGGCAACACGGTATCCCTTGCCGTACGCTTCGTTTCCGGGTAGTCCAGCGTATAATGCAGGCCGCGGCTCTCTTTGCGCCGCATGGCGCTGCGAACAATCAGCTCGCCCACCAGAGCCAGATTGCGCAGTTCCAACGTGTCGGGTGTGACCAGGTAGTCGAAGTAATAAGAGCGGATTTCGCGGCGCAGATTACGGATGCGATTCCGCGCCCGGGCAAGCCGCTTATCCGTACGCACGATGCCCACATAATCCCACATGCAGGTGCGGACTTCCATCCAGTTATGCGCGACCATCACCGTCTCGTCGCTTGCAACCGCCGTGCCGTACTGCCAATCCGGTATGCGCAGCGGGGTAGGCAGTTTTTGCGGGTCTCTGACCAGCCGCCCCGCTGTTTCATAGGCGCAGACCAAGGCCTCCAGCAGCGAGTTGCTGGCGAGGCGGTTAGCCCCGTGCAATCCCGTGCTGGCCGTCTCTCCTACCGCGCAAAGGCCCGGCAGCGACGTGACCCCGTCAACCGTCGCCTGGACCCCGCCGCAGCAGTAGTGCGCCGACGGCACAATCGGAATGAGGTCCTTTGACATATCGATGCCGAATTTGAAACAGGTGTCATAAATATCCGGAAAACGCTCCCGCAAGAATGCTTTGGATTTATGCCGGATGTCGAGACAGCAATAAGCCGCGCCCGTGCGTTTCATCTCGGAGTCGATCGCGCGTGCAACGATGTCGCGCGGGGCCAGCGCACCGCGCGGGTCGTACTTCTTCATGAAAGGCCGCCCCTCGGGATCAACCAGTTCAGCGCCTTCGCCACGCACCGCCTCACTGATGAGAAAGCGCTTGGCCTGAGGGTGATAGAGACACGTGGGGTGGAACTGGATGAACTCCATGTTTGCGACCGCCGCTCCCGCACGCCACGCCAACGCGACGCCGTCGCCGGTGGCGATGTCCGGGTTGGACGTGTAAAGGTAAACCTTGCCGCACCCGCCGGTCGCCAGCACCGTACAGGGCGTGCGCACGGCGTAGATCTCACCCGAGGGCTGGGCCAGAACGTACGCGCCCACGCACCGGTTTTCACCCGGCTGTTTCAGCCAGCCCGTCGTGATCAAGTCGATCACCATCGTGTATTCGAGCGTCTGGATGTTCGGATGCGTGAGAATTTTTTCCACCAGCACCGACTCGACACGCTGCCCCGTGATGTCGCCCGCGTGCAGCACGCGGCGCTGCGAGTGGCCGCCCTCACGTCCCAGATCGTAACCCGGCGCACCGTCGGCGCGCGGATTGAACCTTACGCCCAAGGCCTCTAAGTCGGCAATGCGCGCGGGGCCGCCCGACACGATCTGCCGGACCACCTGCTCGTCACAGAGGCCCGCGCCAGCGATCAACGTATCCGACACATGCTGCTCAAAACTGTCGCCCGCCTCCATCACACAGGCGATGCCGCCCTGCGCGCGATTGGTGTTGCAGTCGTCCAACTTCTTTTTTGTCACCAGCAGGACCCGTCCGTGCGGCGCCAAATACAGCGCGCTCATCAGTCCGGCGATGCCGCTGCCGACCACAAGGAAATCACATGACTCTGTACGCATACCCCTCTCGTTTCGTTACCGGAGCTTCGAGCGCGGTCGTTCTCCAAAGATGGGCATGAGCATAGCACCCTTTGTTATTTCCTCAAAGACACCTTTTGAATCAAGGACGATTTTTTAGTATAGTATCACTCCATTTTCCTCACGAAAGGCTTTCTATGATCCGAGTCAAAGTGGTTGGAGCCACGGGGTATGGTGGCGTTGGCATCACCGAATTGGTTTTACAGCATCCCGAGGCAAAGCTCGTCTCGCTGGTCGCACGTGAAGACGTGGGACTTCCCCTCTCAACGGTTTACCCGCATCTGGCGGGTTTCTGCGACCTGCCGATCCTCGCCGCCGACGATCCGCGCGCCGATGAGCCAGCCGACGTCGTTTTCTTCGCAACCCCTGACAAAGTCGGAATGTCCGCCGCACGCGGCGAACTGGCCAAGGGCGCGAAGGTCATCGACTACAGCGGCGACTTCCGCTTCACCACGCCGGAGGCCTATGCCGACTATGCCACCCGCATCGGGAAAGAACCGTCGCACGCCGCACCGGACCTGCTGGGCCGCACGGCCAACGGCTTGGCTGAACTGCACCGCGACGCCATCCGCACCGCCGACATTGTGGGCAACCCGGGCTGCTTCGCGTGCAGCTGCATCCTCG
>JBBRJN010000289.1:0-4757 GCA_038219365.1 Kiritimatiellia bacterium
TCAAAAAGGGGAAACGGGAGTTGTACCCATTTAAACGCTCCCAGTTAACCACGGGTTCACGCGCTCGTCAACCGTTTCCCCATCGGCAAACGCGGCGTATTCCACCTCCTGTTTTTCCTTTTTCCGAGAGAGGGTACTTCCGTTGTGCGGGCACCTTGCGGCTGAGCCCGTGGTCCCGGAGGAGGCGGAGGTGCCTGCCGATCCGGGCCGAGAGTCTCTTGCCGGTCGTCAGGCCCTTCGCCCTGAGCGGGATGTCGGCGACGCCCTTGCGCAGCGGCAGGCGTTCTTTCGCCCCGTCCGCCGAGCCCTCCTTGTGCCGCCAGACCTTGAACCTAAAAAGAGCAGTTGAGTCGCGAGAGCAAAAAAAACTTGGTCTGCCACACTTGGTCTGCCACACTTAGTCAGCAACCACCAGTAGAGCAACGAGTAAGCAATTGGACTAAGCGTAACCGACCAAGTGTAGCGCCGACGTGTGCTGCACACCCAACGGATGCAATGAAAACGGGCAATAAGTATCATTGCATGTTCCTAATTGTAAGTAACTTACACGTATTTTCTACAACTGCGGAGCAGTTGAATTGCCGGTTTTAGGTTGAACCTCAACAGGATACAACATGCACGTCCACATTTTGCAGCACGTTTCCTTTGAAGACATCGGCAGCATGGCCCCTTGGCTGGCCGCACGCGGTGCGGCCCTGCACTACACGCGCTTTCATGAGCCTGCGGCGGACTTGCCAAATATCCACGGCATCGACCTCATCATCGCCATGGGCGGCCCCATGAGCGTGAACGATGAGCAGCAGTTCCCGTGGCTAAAAGAAGAAAAACGTTTCATCCGCGCAGCCGTTCAACAGGGCGTGCCGTTTATTGGCATCTGCCTTGGCGCGCAGATCCTCGCGAGCGCCTTCGGCGCACGGGTCTACCCCAACCGCGAACGCGAGATCGGGTGGTTCCCCATTGAACCGATTCCCCCTGTTGCGGCAGCCCTCATCGGGGTTTGCCGCCACGAGTTGACCGGCGGGGGGGCGTATGTTCAGTCTGAAGCGGCGCTGACGACGACACGGCCCGAAGCCTTTGAACGCATCAACCGCTTGATGGCTGACGTCCTCGCCTATGTCACGCGCGGGTGACCGGATTACCCTAACTCCGCAAACGTTACTGATGAGGGTAGGCGTCCGCCCAGCGCCGCCACGGCGGAGGCTTTGCCGGCCGCCTCGCCCAGCGCCACTGCGTTCCCGGTGACGCGGTAACTCGAATGCGCGAAGAAGTCGCCGCTGATGCACCGCCCGGCGAACATCAGTCCCTGCACGTCCTTCGCCACAAGCGCACGCAGGGGAATATCATAGGGCTTCGCTTTCCAGGGATGCGCTTCGATACCCTTGGTCCTTTGGGGATCCAGCGCGTGCACGTCCACGCCGAAGGTCGCACGGCAGACCGCGTCGTCAAAGCGGCTGCCCGCCTTCAGGTCATCAGCCGAAACCGTGTAGAGACCATGCAGGCGCCGACCCTCGCGCACGCCGATCTGTTCAGCCGTGGCCACGAGGCGGAGGTTCTTCCAGACGCCTCCTGTGCCGCGCAAGCCGTCAATCAGTGCGTTCAATTCCTTGCGGGCATGCAGAGTCGCACGCGTCACGTCACGGGCATCCGTGCCCTTGCAGCCATACTCGTGATTGGCCATCAGAATGAACAGGTCATCGCGCACACGGAAAAGCGAGGGCTTGGCGTAGGAGGGCGAGTGTCCGCCCGCCTCCATGGCTATGCGCAGCGCGTCCTTCGGCGCGGCCCACGAGCTCGGCGAATCCAGATCATTGTAAAACGCCTTAATGTCTGTCGGCGACACGCCCGCAACGAGGCAAATCAGGCTCATGGGCTGGGCCAAGCCAGTTTCGGGATGTCCAAAGTCAAACCCGCACCCCGCCAGCGCACCGAGGTCGCCGTCGCCGGTCGCGTCGACGAACACCTTACCGGCTACGGCTTCTCGTCCGGACTTGGATTCGGTGATCACATGTGTCAGGCGAGCGTCGGCCTTGATCGCCGCCGATGCATGCGTGTGGTAACGCACTTGCACGCCCGACTCTTCGCAAAGCGCTTCGAGCACCGCCTTCATGACCTCCACGTCATACGCGCCGGTCGGCTTACCGCCCGCCGTGAACGTGCGTGCGCCGGCTGCTGTCATGCGCTGCGTAATCTCGGCCATCACGCCCTTTTTATTGTCGCTGTCGATCAGCCAAGCGAGCAGGCCTGACGTCCAGATGCCGCCAAGGCACCCGTGCTGCTCCAGCAACAGCGTCTTCGCGCCCTTGCGTGCCGAAGCGAGTGCCGCCGCCACGCCCGCCGGTCCCGCGCCGCAGACCACCACGTCGGACGACTCGGCCACCGGAAGGTCGTGCGCAGGCTCCCGCACCGTCGCACCCTGCCCGACCGACTCTGCCGCCTGCATGCGACCCGCCATCACCACCGGCGAAGCCGCCACCCACCCGCTCAGCTTAATGAAATCGCGTCTGTTCATCGTCCATCCTCCGCATCAGGTTAAACAATCGGTTCGTAGAAACCTTACAGTCCTTTGGCACCCCTCGGCAACAGAATATTTCGTATTATTTTCGCCACCCAATATTTTCCACTTTGACGCTGGACTTAATCGGCAATCCTATGGTATTTTTTGCTCGACCTGTGAATTTTATCCAATAATACCCCACATTCATGAATATGATTGCCTTAAAAAGACAACCTATCTTATTCATTTTGTTTCTTTTATTGCGTGCTTCGGCGGAAGAGTGCTGTAACTGGCCGACCCTGCCGGGGGACACTCGGAAGCAGACCGACCAGCCCTTCAGCGTCGGCGTCAGTTACGGATACACGCAGACCGACGAACTCCAGAGCGGGCCCCGTTCGATTTCACAAAAAGAGGCGCGAAAACACTACGATTCGCGGCCCACGGAGATGACCTCGCAGCGGGTGGAAGCGCGAGCCGCCTACACGATTAGCCCGGAATACGGTTTTGCTCTCACGATCCCTTGGGTGCGCCACACCATGGAGATGCAATCATTCATGTCTGACCACTCGATGTGCGGTCCTGTTGGATACTACATTTCGCAGACCCAAGGCGATGGCATGAAACACAAAATGGACCCGGTCGAAGGGCTTGGCGACATCCTGCTTGAAGGCTCGGTGCGGCTGTTTGAAGAAGGGGCCCCTGAAAACGGTTTGCACCAGCTCTATTTGAGGCCAGGCCTTAAGACCCCGACCGGCGACTACACAGTGAAAGGCAACGGATACCACACCATCGAGACGCCGTTCGGCACCCACAAAATGCAGCACGGCGGCGGATATGTCGATCCCCGTATGCAGCCGGGTACAGGCTCGTGGGACCCCCTCGCCCAGCTCGATTACCACTTCACGGTGGACACGTTCGGCCTCGGCCTAGTAAGCGGGTATCAGTTGACCACGCGCAATCCTGAGGGGTATGAATATGGAGACGTCGCCTCGTTCGGCATTTTCCCTTCCTACCAACCCACCCGCATGCTCCGCCTCACCACGGGGCTCCGTTACCGCCACATTGAACCGTCAGACGACCACAGCGGGAATTATACGGACAAGAAGGATATGACCAAGGATCCCGCAAGCACGGGCGGCGATGTGACAGACGCCATCGTGTCCCTGGATTTTATGCCGATCGGCAGACTGACTCTAAACATCGGCGTCAGCGTCCCCGTCTGGTCCGATCTAAACGGCATCCAGCAAGCGCCCAGCGAACTCTACTCTGCAGGAGCGTCCGTAAGGTTTTAGCTAGGATTAACAGGATTTGCAGCGGCTAAAAATGCGTTAGCACAGTTTGAATCAGGACGGGAGCCCGCGTCTGTGATGCAGGAGCATATGCAGGGTGTGACGCATGAAAAGCGAGCCGCGCAGCAGTAGGACGGCTTCTCTCCAAGCCGTCTGCCGGGCAATATGGCTACGCATGCAGCGCACCAGCGACAGCTTGGCTGGGCGATCTGTCAGTGCCCGAAGAATTTGTGCAGCATGTCGCCGCCGTTGGCCCAGAACACGATGACGACACCCATGAGCGAGCCGCCGGCGATGATGCCGGAGGCCACGGGGAAAGTATACTCCTCGGCGGCTTGGGGTGCCTTTTTCTGTAGAACGTAGGCGATCACCGCGCCCATAAAAAACAGCAGGCCGTAATACCAGTCGAAGACCCAGGCCAGCCCAAAGGCGGAGGCCGAGGGCAGGAACGCTTGCCATTTGGGGAACGCCACAGGCAACAGGCACAAGACGATGCCCAGCGCCCCGCCGATCGCGATCGACCACACCTTGACCGGCGCCAGTGCCTCCAGTCCCAGGCTCAATGCTTTGGCAACCGCGGCCCACGTCTGCGCCGCCGGTGCGGGAAACTGTTCAGAGCCTAAAACCGAGGCGTCCGGCACCAGCAGAGTGAAGGCGCATACAGTCACCAGCGTGCCCACGAAAATGCCAGCGAACTGAGCGATGAACTGCTGGCGTGGGTTGGCGCCGAGCAGGTAGCCGCTTTTCAGGTCCGTCAGCAAATCGGCCGCCGCCGTGGCGGCACCCGCCGTGATGTTGGCGCTCATGAGGTTTACGTTGATGTTGCCGGGGTTGAGCGCACCGAACGTCAGCTGCGTGACCTTGCCCAAGGCCCCGATCGGGGTCGTGTCGGTTTCGCCCGTGATGCGGCACGCCACCAGCGCCAGCGCGAACGAGAGCGCGACCGCCAGCGCGCTCTGCCAGAAGGGCATCGC
>JBBRJN010000290.1:0-4745 GCA_038219365.1 Kiritimatiellia bacterium
GGCCCACTCCTTAGCGAAACCAGGGACGGGTTTGAACAGGGGAATCGCCCGCTTCGCGTAGGTGTCTGTGTCGGCTTTCACGCGCTGTTCGATCCACTCCATGCCGCCGTTCGTGGCGACCGGCTTGTTGTCCCACGTCCCGTCAAGCCCTGAGTAGAGGCCCCAGTGGACGAACATCCCGAAGCGGGCTTCGCGCCACCATTTCATCCGCGCGTCCCGTTCGTGAACGCTCTCGGCTCGGGCCTCCTTAAAGACTAAAGGCCCGGCCCGCTTCCCGAGGGTGACGGTTTTTCCCTCGGCGTTATCCTTAGCCGGGTTGGGCGCGATTGCCAAGCTGGATATGCCGGTGAAGGCGCGGTTGGTGACCGCATGTTGCGGCGGCACGGGGGAGCGTGGCTCGGCACAAAGGCCTGTGAGAACGGCAAGGTAAAGAACGGAGACATAAGCCGAAAGGGGAAAGGGGAAGCGGTGCATGTGGAATTCCTTTTTTGTGGGTTGTCTAAAATGAAACAGGCCGACTAGTTGATGCCCTCAAACCAATCGTTTCCGATCACTCGACCGAGGAGGAAGAATTTGTGGTCCGGGAACCAGAGTGTGCCTTGGCCGTCGGCGAAGGTGTAGCTGGTGTAGAACGAATTGCCGTTTTCGCGTTCGGCGAATAGCTTGGGAGGTGCGAATTCGATGGGCTGTTCAGCGGTCGGATTGAAGCGTCCGGCGATCAGGTAAAGCGGCCCGCGCTTTTGGAACTCTTTTTCGCCGTTGAAATCGAAGGTGTTGTGGACGAGCACGAAGTAGAAGCCGCTCGCGGCCTCGCACCCTTTCCAGTCGTAGATCGGGCAAGGCGAGCGCGGCTGGAGGTAGGGCGTTCCGCCGTCGCGGTCGAGCAGGGGCTTGGGCTGCGTCCAAGTTGTCCCGCCGTCGCGGCTCTGCGTCCAGAAAGGGTGCCCCGCGCAGGTGCGCATCACACCGAAGAGCCGTCCGTCGGGCAGCTTAACAAGCCCGATTTCTTCAGCGACAGAACCGAACTTTTCATGGGTGACACGCAGGACATTTTCATCGCCGGAAAACCAGCTCAGTTGGATGTCCTCCACCTTGGGGTCGGTATCGATGTTGTCGTACTGGAGAAACTCGATGGTACACCCGCCCTTGCCGCCGGGCGCTTTGCCGTGGCGCGAGACGCCGACCAGATAGCGTCCGTCTTTGCCGAGCCGCAGCGGACGCTGCCAGTTGCACCAACTCGGAGGGACAAGCGGGTCGGGGTCGTCGAGGATACTGCGCTTCATCGGCACCAGCTTGGGGGCAGACCAGGTGTCGCCTTTGTCGTCCGAGAACGCGCCGAACATTTGGCCGCAGTGCGGCCCTTTGCTGGTGGTCTGCTGGTTCCAGAGGCAATAGATGCGCCCCGATTGGCTGAACATCGGCTGCTGCCAGCTCGCCAACAGGGCGGGGTTCTTCTTGTTGGGCGAACCGGCGAGGATGACAGGCTCGCTCCAGGTCTCGCCTTTATCCGTGCTTTTCGAGAAGGCGATGTGTTGGTCGATGTCCGCCTCGCGTGAGGCCTGCGTCCAGAAGGCGTAGAACGCCCCCTCGTGCGCGATCACTTGGAAGTGGTCGTTGTAGATGTCGCCGGGCTTTGCTGGATCGCGCTTCGCGGGATCGCGCGGTTGACGGGGGATGAAGGCGACATAGTCGGGGCGGTTGACCAGAATGTCGCGTGCATCTTCCTGCGCGTCGAGGCGGGACGCATCGTTCTTCAGCAGTTCCACGACGCGTGCCACCCGCGCATTCGGCACGAAGAAGTCCTGCCCTGCGAAATCGATGCCCGCGAGCACGGTCCACTTTTTGAAGGTGAAGGTCTCACCCCGTTTGACGGGCCTCTGATAGATGCGCACGACGTCGATGGCGTTCGACCCGAAGAGCTGGAAACGAGGCGGCGCCTGAATCCAGGTGAAGCCGAGGGCCTCCAACTCGGCGGCGTTCGAGCAGGACGCGCTTTTGATGTCCGGTGCGGGGGTGAGGATTGTGAGGAGTCCGTCCTTTGTGACGGTGAGCGGTTTGCCACCGTCGATGGAAAGCATGAGCGCGGGCATGCCGCTCAGGCCAACGGGCGGTTCGTGATAGGTGAACGTGCGGTCAGTGAAAACAACGGTGCCTTTTTCGATGACCCCGGGGCGTGCGCCCGGCACCTTTTCCAGCGCCGCGCCTTGGCCGGTCAGAAACTCGCAGGAGATGAGCGGCTCGGCGCGGAGCGAGAGGGCCGCAAGAAGGAGGGGAACGGTGAGAAGCAAGCGTCGGTTCATGGTGTGCGCCTTTCGGGCTTAAGCCGTTTGTCAGGGAGTGAAAAAGAGCGGCAGTGCCCATTTGCCGATGGCGACGGTTTCGCCTTCGGCGCAGGCCTTCTGATAGAGCGTGCAGAAGTTGCCGGGGTTGCCGGGGTCGAAGAGCCGCACTTCGGGCACTGCGACCTTCTTGAAGCCCTGTTGGAGCAAGGCCTCTGAAACGCTGTCTTTGTTGCGATCTGGAACGGGCGTCAGCAGATAGACCTGTCCGGCGCGGGTGCAGCGCAGTGTCTTGTTTCCGTTCATCGGGATGCGGAGGAAGTGTGCGCCTTTGAGCGCGTCAGGAACCTCGGCACAGGTATAGGCGCGGTCGGTGAAGAGCGTGGCTTCGGCGGCGAGCGTCGCGGCTTCCGCGCCCTCGGCGGCGAGCGTCCCTGCGGGCGCTTTCGCGAGAGGGGCGCCATCTGCGTTGGCGTTGACCTGGGGCTTTGTCTTCTCGGCACCGCCGGAACCCTGACTTACGAGCTGGCGCAGGCGGACGGCGCTGGAGACGGGCTTGCCTGCCAGCGCGTCTTCCTCGCGGAAGGTCGCGAAGAGGATGTGGCGCTTGCCGGTGCGGTCAAAGTCGTAGGTGAGATAGATCGTGCCATCGGCGGCCTGCTGTCCGTCGGGATAAGAGACGCCGCTGCGCTCGTCGAGCATCAGGCCGCCTTCCCACGTCTTGCCGTCGTCTTTCGAGACGAATGCCGTGAGGTGCGAGCGTCCGGTCTTCTCGGCGATCGGCCCGTGCTTCACGAGCAGGAGGTTGCCCGAGTTCAGACGCGAGATGAAGAAGCGTGCCGAGGGATGTCGGATCGGCGAGGGCTCCAGCGCGGACCACGTTTTGCCGCGGTTGGACGAGAGGGCCTCGCGGATGCCGGACTTGGTGCGCGACAGACACCAGATCGCGCCGTCTTTGCGCTCGACGAATAAATGCTCGTCAAAACAGCGCTCCTCCTTCGGCATGTTGGCGCCGCCGCGAACCGTCCATGTCTTACCCGCATTGTCGGAAACCACCATTTTCGAACTCTGGTCAGAGTACCAGGTGCAGACCGGCAGCGCCCATTCGCCGGATGAGAGCACGAGGGGCTTGCACATCATGACGCCTTGCGTGATGTACACGGGCGGGTGCCAGACGGTGTTTTCGGAATTCGGATCGTCCAGCACGATCATCCAGAGCGCATCGGTCTCCACGTTGTTGTAGGGCATGGTCCGGTCGGTCCACGTCCAGCGCAGCTTGCCGTCGGGCGCGACCCAGAGTTCGGGGTCGAAGGTGCGGCGCGGGCCTTCGCCGTCGGGATCGACGGTCAGCAGCTCTTTCCACGTCTTGCCGCTGTCGCCGCTGGTGGAGAGCACCACGTAGTTGTTCTGATCTTCGCCGGGCGTGCAACCGGCGTACCAGGTGACCCACAGGCGTCCGTTGGGCGCGACCGCAATGCTGGAAATGCCGGTGAAGGCGCGGTTGGTGACCGCGTGGCGCGCCAGCGGTGGTCCCGCGTAGTCCGGCGCGGGTGCGGCGCTGGCGGCGAGCAGCGAGCCGTGAACCGTGAGTAACAGGCAACAGGTAAGCGGATGTTTCATGGGGGCCTTTTTTTTCAAGTTTGTCGATTCGCTTTAATGAGTAGGGTCGACGGCGAGAGGGGGTTGGTCAGGTGAAACGGCTGCTGAGGCGTTCAAGGGCGGCGTCGACGGGGTCAACGGTGTCGGCGTGGGCATTGGCTGCTTGGTCGAAGGCGACGAGCGCGTCGGTCATGCTGCGGGTGATATGTGTCCGCAGCCAGCGTTGGGCACCGTCGGCATCGCCGCGGCGGATGGCGCGTTCGATTTTATCGTGGTGTCTCCAGACCCACGCCAGATGGAACAAGTCGCGGCGGTGGCTGTGGTGCCCGAAGAACTGGTTGCGCTGATAGGCGTTACTCGATGCATAACGCTGACAAACACACCAGAGTCAAGTACCTGTATACTGGTTTTGTATCAAAAGATTGCGGTAGGTGTCAAGGGCAGCAATTCTAATTTTGACTTTTTTGTTTTTGTTGTTGCATCAGCAATTCTAATTTTGGCATGACACGAACAGAGGGAAGGCCCTCACGGGCCCACTACAAACGGAAACGCTGGGCTTTCTCCCGTTCGTAGTGGCGCCGTGAGGCGCTTCTTTGCCATAATTAGAATTGCTGGGCAAACGCCAACGGATGAGGATGACTCCTTCCGTCCTCGATGCGTTGAGGGATTAGTCGCGCAGGCGGAGTTGGAAGAAACCGCGATCTCCGGCGGGCAGTGAAAGGTGCTGCGTATCGATGTCGAGCGTGCCGTTATCGATGGACCAGACGCCCGGATCACAGGGGGTCCACGTGTGGAGATCTTCCGAGAACCAGAGTTCGAGGACACCTTCCAGACCTTCGGCGTCGAGCAGCAGGTGCCGGCTGGCAT
>JBBRJN010000291.1:0-4726 GCA_038219365.1 Kiritimatiellia bacterium
CATGGAAAACGTGACCGCTGACGGTTCGATCGAGACCGGCCGCTGGTATGACATCAAAGTTGAACTGAAAGGCGGGAACGTCAAGTGCTATCTGGACGGTAAACTGATCCATGATGCGCAACCCAAAACGATGAAGGCTCTGTACGCCTCATCGACCCTTTCCAAAGACGGCAATGAAGTGATTTTAAAAGTCGTCAACACCGCAGCCTCCGAACAGACCACCGACATCCGCCTGAACGGCATCAAGGGCGTGTCGAAGAAAGCCCAGGCCGTCGTGCTGTCGTCGGCTGACGCGATGGACGAGAACTCGCTCGAGCAACCCACGAAGGTCGCGCCGGTGGCGCTCATGATCGATAACGCGGCTGAGAGCTTCAAGCACGCCTTCCCCGGCAACTCCGTGACCGTTCTCAGGTTGGATGTTAAGAAATAGCCATTCATGTGGCAGCCGTCTTTCACAGGCAGCACGCTTGTGGGTGAACATGGCGTGCGGTCTGCAATGCGACGTTTTAACATGGCTACGTCGGGGACAGGTCTTAAGCGACCCTGACATAACAGGCTGTTGACTCTGCATCATAACTGAGTCATAATAACACCACATGTGAATCATACAGGAGGCGTTTATGAACACCCTCACCTTGCACGCTATGGACGATACGCTGGCCGCGCGACTCAAGACACAGGCTAAGCTCGAGAAAAAGAGCCTGAACCAGACGGCAAAGGGACTGCTGGCTTCCGCCTTGGGCCTCACTGCTGCCAAACGGAAGAGTCGGCATGACGAATTCGTGCCGCTGTGCGGCGCTTGGTCTGAGAAAGACGCCAAACGGTTCGAAACGGATGTGGCGTGTTTCTCGGAAATCGACGAGGCGCTCTGGAAATGAAAACCGTTCTGCTTGACACGAACGCGGTATCCGCCTTCTTCAAGGGGGACCGGGCCATTCTGGACTGCGTTGCTAACGCAGAAAGGGTCTATCTATCGACCGTCGTGATGGGTGAACTCCTCGCGGGATTCCGTCTCGGGAACCAATTCGAGCGCAACCGCGTGTTGTTGGGCTCCCTCTTAGCTTGTTCGACGGTGGAACCCTTGCCGGTCACAACCGAAACCGCCGACTACTATGGGCGCGTGTTTCTCGCCTTGCGCAAAAAGGGGAAGCCGATCCCAGTCAATGATCTTTGGATTGCGGCGCAGACACTGGAATGCGGTGCGGTACTCATCACGTTTGACCGGCACTTTAACGATGTCCCAGGTCTCCGCGTCTGGCAGGAATGATCGAGTGCCGCGGGTGTGTGTGTGGGAGTGGGGGGGGGCTAAGCGCCGTAATTCGCCAGTGTACAAATAGGCCAAGCGTCGAAATTTCATGGGCTAAAAAGCCCCACAAAATTAAACTGTGTTAGTGCCTTACAAACCAACAACAGCAATAAAAAACGCATTCTGCCGCTTAACCCTCAACATAATAAAATCGCACCCGCGAACGAGATCATCGCGCGAGATCATCGGAATATTCGAGTTGACGGCGGGCAGCGGGTGTGGGATTTTACGGACATGAAACCGACC
Organism: Kiritimatiellia bacterium; assembly: GCA_038219365.1. GTDB lineage: Bacteria > Verrucomicrobiota > Kiritimatiellia > RFP12 > UBA1067 > JAHFSX01. Next base: position 1,553 of record JBBRJN010000291.1, read on the forward strand.
CTTAAGATCGCGGCGACGAAAACTCCTGACGGCGAGGTGTTGACGCTTTTTCAGCATGACGCCGACTTCTCGATGAAGGTGGGTAGCCAGGAGCTGATGACCAGCCGTGCCTACGAATCGGAACTCGAGCTGGCACGCTTAGGCTGTGTGCGCATCGCCGACCGGCCGAACCCCACGGTGCTGATCGGAGGGCTCGGCATGGGCTACACGCTGCGTCAGGCGCTCGACCTGCTTCAGCCGGAAGCGACCGTTGTCGTGAGTGAGCTGATCGCCGATGTGGTGGCTTGGAACCGCCAGTATCTGGGTGAACTCAATGGGCATCCGCTGCGCGACCGGAGGGTCACGCTGAAGCTCGGCGACGTCAGAACGCTCATTCAGCAGTCGGAGCATGCCTTCGATGCGATCATGTTGGATGTCGACAACGGGCCTGAGGCGCTGACCTCGGAGGGCAATGACCGCCTCTATAGCCGCGAAGGGTTGCAGGCTTGCATGCGAGCCGTGCACGTGAAGGGCTGCCTCTCAATCTGGTCGGGCTCAATCGACAATGCGTTTGAAAAGCGCCTCCGCCAGGAGAACCTCTTCTTTCGGCGGTTTCACGTTGCGGCCTACAAGGGCGGCAAGGCGCGTTCACGCTGCATCTGGGTCATCGCGCGCGATCCGCGATCACTGCCGCCAGAGGAGGCGGGGTTTGTTCCTGAACCGGCCTGTGGCGAAGCGGCGAAGCCGCCTTTTCGCCGCCGCTGAATCCTGACCCGGGGCACAAGGCAGTTCCGTTGTGGGTGTTGATTCCTAATCGTAATCTTGATCGTAATCATAATCTCCCAATAGAACTGCCATGCACCCAACCCGTTGCGAGCCCGGCTGGATCGGTCTGGTAGAATTCCGGTGTTTCGCGTGAGTGATCGAACGCTGCGGGCAGTCCGTCCGCAGCGGCTCCGGAGACGGTCAGAAAAAAGCGTGGGCTAGGAGAAAAGCGGTGCCGCGCTGCGTTTGTCACCGCACTCCAAAATGAAGAGTCTCGAACCGCTTTCTTGCTACAAACGAAAACGCCGGGCTTTCTCCTGTTCGCTTGACGTCGGGCTCGATGCGGAGGTTGTCGATATAGAAAACGGCCGCATCGTTTTTGACTGAAATAATCCCGCACCAGTCGAAGCGTTTGAAGGGCGTGGTAAAGGTCAGCCCGGTGAACGGTGACGTCTTGCCGTCTGGCATGCGGACCGCGACATCGTAGGTTCCATTCGCCTGATCGCCCAGCGGGCAGAAGAGGTCGATGTGAACCCACTGGCCTGCTGGCAGCGTGAGCAGGGTCTTGCCGCCGGAGGTGAGCGTGCCTGTTTCGGCGACTTGGACAGCCGGGCCGTTCACAAACTCCTTGCCGGGCACGGCGTAGTCGCGCCACTCGCAGGTGAGCTGTGCGCCGCTCTCCCAGCGCAGGTCAAAGCCGAGGTGCGCCAGACCGCTCTTGAACCCGACCTGATACGTGACGTGCGGGTTGTAAAACGCTTTCTGGCTTTTGGCATCTTCGAACTTGAGGCTGTGTTTACCGCTCGCGGCGGTCTCGGCGGTGACCCGTGCCCGTCCGGCGTTCGGCTCCTCGTGCGTGGCACCGAAGAGGCACTTGTCGCCGACGGACAGGCTCTCGAAGTCCTCGACGACGGCTTCCGGAGGGAACTCGGGCGTGGCCTTCGGCGCCGGCGGGAAGGCTCGCGGCGCGAGCGCGAGCGGCTCGCCGCTGCGGGTCAGCTGTCCGGCTTTGCGCCAGTCGAAAGGCTTGAACCCGATTTTATTGGCGGGCGACCCGGGCTTGAGCGTGAAGTCGCCGTGTTGCGGATCGACAAAGAGCGGATCGGCGATCAGCGAGTGTGTGTCCTGCCCTCGCGCCTGCCACTCGGCCCAACTCCAGGTATAGACCGGGAAGGTCGGCTGGTTGGGGTTCCAGTACACGTTATAGTCGAAGGCGTAGAGACCTTTCTCCCACGCTTTGGTCTTATATACGAGGTCGCCCTCTTCCCAGTAGATGATGTTATGGGTGACCGTGTAGGTGGTGTGTTCTTCGGCGCGGCCGCGTCCGATGTGGCCAGCCATGCCGCAGGCGAAGATGTTGTTGCTGGCAATATTTTCGCGACCGTAGTTGCAGTGGAAGGCATGCGTCGTAGCGCGGTGAACCAAATTATCCGTCACGAGGATCTGGCTGCTGCCCTCGTCGAGGTAGATTCCGACCGCCCAAGGGAAGCCGAACTGGTCGTGGATGGTGTTTCCGCGCAGGACCGTGCCAGGCTGCACGCCGAGCGTGTAGATGCCGCCCTGGTCGCCGAGCACCTCCTGCGGCATCCACGAGATATGGTTGTACGCGATCAGGTTGTCATGCGTCGGGGTCGGCTCGTAGCCCCAGCACCAGCCCGCCGAAATGCCGCTGTAGTAGAAGTCGAAGAGCTCGTTGTGCTCGACGGTGTTGCTGTGGCTGCGCCCGATCCAGATGCCGACGGCGGCGGGGTGCGTGCGCCCGCCATGCGCGAGCAGGCAATCGCGGATGGTGTTGTGGCTGGCGACCTGCTCGTCATCCTTTTGGGAAAACGGCTGGCCGATTTTGACGCCGCCGCCGCCGAGGTCGGTGAACGTGCAGCGCTCAATGCGGCAGCGTTTGCAGGCTTGTCCCAACTCCAGCGCATAGCCGCCCGTGTGCGTGAACGTGCAGCCCTCGAAGGTGCAGTCACGTGCGCCCTGCGCAACAACGGCGGCCTCCAGCGAGTACTCCGCCTGATTCACGCAGTGGCCTTTGGGCGGCGTGGTCCAGTTGGCATAAGCGAAGGTGAGCCCCTTGAACGCGAGATGACGGACCCATACGTTCGTCGCGGTGTTACCCCGGAGTTCCAGCAGCGTCGAGAGCCGGGGCGCGGTGACGACCGAGCGGGTCGGTTCCTCGCCCGGCAGGGGCAGATAGGTGAGCGTGCCGGCGGGACGGTCGAGATACCACTCGCCGGGCTGGCGGAGGGCCTCTTTGACATTTTCGACCAGATAATGCGTGCCCCGCGAAAGGTTGCGGAAGGTCGGGCCAGTGGCCGTGACCTCCTGATTGGTGACCGACTTCAGGCGCAGGCGCGAGGTGGACCAGATGTGAAAGACGTGGAGTTCGATGTCCGCCGGATTACTCCAGTCGGCGAGCACGTCGCCCTT
>JBBRJN010000292.1:0-4700 GCA_038219365.1 Kiritimatiellia bacterium
CGGAGATCCCAGCGCCGAACATCCTCGCTTTCGCCCCGCTCGCGGGCGCGAACGCAGGTATGCTGACCTTCACCTCGGTCGTGAACCAGACCTACATGATCCGGACGAACGCTGTGGTCAGTGCGACCAACCTGTGGGCCGACTGCCTTTCCGTCACCGGCGCTGAGGGCACCACGGCGCGCCAGGTGCCGATGACCGGACCGCGCCTGTTTTACCGTGTCCGCGTGGTGGAGTAAAGCGAGCGGTTTGAGCCGCGCGGACCGGCGTACGTTTCGGGGGGACGTCCCTGCCAGTGGTGCCACGAAAAACACGAAGGGCACGAAGTTGATCGGTTTAATAACAACTGTGATTTGCTGCCGAAGGTGATCAGCCTCGCAGTTGCGGGATGAGTTGGGTCAGGGTGGTGATCACCTGGTCGATCTCCGCTTCGGTGTTGCCGCGTCCCAGCGAGAAGCGGAGCGAGGAGAGCGCGTGTTCGGGCGACAAACCCATCGCGGTCAGCACGTAAGGCGGCTGTCGGTTGGCGGTGGAGCAGGCCGAGGTGGTTGCCGCGGCGATATCTGCGATGTCGAGATTCATGACCGCCGTCACAGCGTCGATGCCGGGGAAGGTAATGTTTAGCGTGTTTGGCAGGCGCGGCGCAGAGCCGCCATTGACCTGCGCATCAGGGAATACCGTGAGCAGTCCCGCCTGCAGGCGATCACGTAAAGCGACCATGCGGACCGCGTCACCCGCCATCTCGGCCAACGCACGTTTGGCGGCGGCACCGAGGCCGACGATACCCGGCAGGTTTTCGGTGCCTGCGCGCAGGCTGCGCTCCTGCGAGCCGCCGAAGAGGAGCGGCATGAGTGTGGCGGCGTCACGCACCACAAGCGCTCCGATACCTTTTGGACCGTAGAACTTGTGCGCGGAGAGGGTCAGGAAGTCCACGCCCAAGGCCTCGAAGTCGACGGGAATGCGTCCGACGGCCTGCACCGCGTCCGTGTGGACGGGCACATGGTGCTGACGTGCGAGCGCGGCGATCTCGCGGATCGGCTGGACCACGCCCGTGTCGTTGTTGGCCAGCATGATTGAGATCAGCGCGGTATCGGGGCAGATCGCCGCGGACACGGCCTGCGGGTCGACGCGTCCTTCACGGTCCACGCCCACGCGGGAGATACGCCACCCGAGTGTTTCCAGCACGTGTGCAGGCTCCAGCACACAGGGATGCTCAATCGCGCTGACGATCAGATGACGTGGCTTTTGATCGGGCTTGAACAAGGGGCTGAGAAGAAGTTGGTTGGTCGCTTCCGTTGCGCCGCTGGTAAACAGAATATTGGCCGGGTTCGCGTGGAGCAGCAAGCCAAGCGCCCGTCGCGCGGACTCGCGGTCGGCCCTTGCCTGCTGCCCGTACGCATGCAGGCTGGAGGGATTGCCCCACGTCCGGGCAAGTGAGTCGGTCATCGCCTTCACCACACCCGGTGCGGGCTGTGTGGTCGCGTTATGGTCGAGGTAGATCACGGTTGAAGTTTACTCCATGATCCCCGTGCAAGGCAATGCAGGAAGGTGTGCGCCCGGGTGCGATTCAACTGAGTTGAAGTCGCACTCGAGTCAGGGCGCTGCGTTTCATTATACGTTTGCCTAAATACCCACAGTTTTGCAAAGGCTACAGGGAGTGGCAACAGGATATTTTTCGTCAGTGAAGAAAAATATCGTATGGCGATTCTAAGGTGCGTGTTATAAGGGTACTGTATCACGTTCAGGAATGACGACCGACCCACGCTAAAATGGGAAGCCGATGGCCACATTCAAAATCGCCGTGAACATGGAGTTTGTCCGAAGCGACGGAAGAGTGGATTGTTGGAACTGTAAAACAGGGAACTAGGGAGAAAGCCATGCACAGCAACACGACAAGACGGTCGTTCATGAAAGCCACATTGGCGGCAGGTGTCATTCCGGCAATTATTCCGGCGGGGGTCGTCCGTGCGCAGAATGGGAAACCAACCCCTTCGAACCGGGTGACCTTTGCACTGATCGGCTCCGGGAGCATGGGCACGGCGGGTATGAAGAACGTGCTCAACAACAAAGACGCGCAGGTCATCGCCGCGTGCGATGTGTTCAAAAGCCGCCGCGAGCGGGGCGCGAAACTTGTCGACGAGACCTATCAGACCACAGGATGCAGGGCGTATGGCGATTTCCGCGAGCTGCTGGCGCGTCCAGATCTCGATTGCGTGGAAATCGCGACAGGCGATTACTGGCATGTGCCGCTGGCGCTGCATGCGGTCCGCGCGGGCAAGGATGTCTATGTCGAGAAGCCGCTGGGCGTGGCGATGCAATGGGCTTGGATCTTGCGCGACGAGATCAAGCGGCGCAAGTCCGTTTTCCAGTTCGGAACTTGGCAGCGCTCTAACGGGCATTTCCGCAAAGCCTGCGAAATGGTGCGGAACGGCGTGATCGGCAAGGTACAGCGCGTGGAGGCGTGGAGCCACGGCATGGGCAGTGACGTCGGCGGCATTTTCAATGAGGGCAGCGCGATTCGCAACTTCCACATCAATGGCCTTAAACCGTCACCCGTGCCGGATGATTTGGACTACAACTTGTGGCAAGGGCCTGCGCCCGCACGGGTACATACCGATGTCCGGACCATGACGCATGGCATCTGGCATACATCGGATTATGCACTGGGCTTTATCGCTGGTTGGGGGATCCATCCGGTTGACATCGTTCAATGGGGTTTGGGCACGGACGATACAGCGCCCGTCAGTTATCAAGGGACGGGACGGTTCCCAGATGTGCGCGGCTTGTTCGATACGCTCGCGACGTGGGATGTGCAATGCAAATACGAAACCGGTGTTGAACTGCATTTCATGGATTGGCTGACGGCCAAGCCGATTATTGAGCAGTATCGTCCCGGCTGTGACCACGGCACAACGTTCTTCGGAGATAAGGGATGGATTAGCGTGGACCGCGGATCCCTGCGCACCAGCGATAAGGAGTGGCAAAAGATCCAGTGGGGCGAAAAGGATCTCCAGCTGTATGCCAGCAAAGGTAACCAGTGGGATAATTTCATCCAATGCGTCAAGACGCGCGAGCCGACGGTCAACCCGATTGAATCGGCGGTCAACGGCGACCTGATTTGCCACCTCTCCGATTTCGCCATCCGCACCGGGCGTGAAATTAAGTGGGATTCCAAAGCGGAGAAAATCATCGGCGATAGCGAAGCCGAACTTTTTCTCGACCGCACGCCTCGTGCGCCATGGAAGGTGGAGAAAAGTTAGTTACAGGTTACACGTTATAGGTTACAGGTTATGGGGAGATTGTTTTGGATAAAATAATCGCATCCTGCGCTGTCGGTCTTTTGTTTGCTGTCCTGCCCGCCTTCGCGGAGACGGGCCTTCACTGGGACACGGCGACCACCAATCAAATCGCGTTGCGTTTCAACGGCGAGGACGTGTGGCGATTCTGCTTCGATCCCGCAAAGGCAACAAAACCATATTTCGATCCCGTGTGTGTGGCGGGCGGGCCGTCGCTGACGTGGGCGCACCCGCCGGACCACGTCTGGCACTATGGGCTGTGGTTCTCGTGGAAATACATCAACGGGCTCAACTACTGGGAGGAAAAAGACGACCGGTCGGAGGGCCTGACCTTCTGGGATTTGCCAAAAATTGCCGTGCACCCGGATGGCCGTGCAATGATCTCCTTCACATGCGGCTATCGTCCAAGCGGGTCCTCAGGCGAGCCCTTGTTGCGGGAGCAGCGCTCGATCGCCCTTTCAGCGCCTGATGTCGGTGGGGCTTACTACATGGACTGGTCGCAGACGTTCACGGCGGGCGACGTTCCCGTCACGCTCGACCGCACGCCGCTTCCGAGCGAGTCCGGCGGCAAAGCGTGGGGCGGCTATGCTGGCCTTTCGGTGCGGTTTGCTCAGTCGTTCAGCAACGTTGAGACGGTGGCGTCAACCATCGGACGCGTGCCGCGCGATGCGTTCGGGCGCCTTGATGTCTCGGCCGGCGCAGCGGAGCAGGGCGGGCTCATAGGCGGCAAGCCGTACGGCATCGCCATTCTATCGCACCCATCCAATCCCCGTGCGCCCGGCGACTGGTACCCGATCGAAGGCAAAGACTTCACTTATCTCAACGCCGCATTCCTGCTGAAAAGCGCTTACTCGTTAAGGGCCGGTGAGAAGCTGACGCTGCGTTACCGCGTTCAGATACACCCTGAGCGCTGGAGTGCCGCAGAGCTTCGTCAGGCTGCCGAACGATATACCGCGAGCACCGGTGCAGCGGACAAGATTCGGGTATTGTTGCTGACCGGTGCCAACAACCACAACTGGCAAGAGATGACGGCCGCGTTCATGGCGTGGGTCAAGAAAGGCGGCGGTTTTTTCGTGCTGCATGCGGGCGGCAGCATGTTCTACGACTGGGACGAGTTTCAGGTCCTGACGGGCGGCGCGTGGGAGAACGGGACCTTTCATCCGCACAACCAGGCGTTCACAGTCAATGTTGCGAACAAGGATCATCCGGTTACGCGGGGCTTGACGGATTTCGAGACTTTCGACGAACCGTGGCAGAAGATCGCCAACCGCAATCCGAGCCGTTGTGTGCTGATGACCGGTATAGTCAGCAAGGAAAATAAAGGCTCGGGTGAGCCCGAGCCCTTCGCCTTTGTGACAGAGGTGGGTAAAGGCCGTTGCTTCAATCTGGTACTGGGCCATGACGCCA
>JBBRJN010000293.1:0-4684 GCA_038219365.1 Kiritimatiellia bacterium
CCTTGGTCTTCAGGCGCGTGGTGTTGTTCAGGACCACCGCGTCGTACTTGAACAGGTTGTCTTTGTCGTTGATGGCCGCGTAGTCGGTCGTGAAGTCAGCCTGGAATGCACCGGTCTTGGCCGCGCACTCCAGCGCCTTGATTCCGTATACAATGCCCTCGCCATGCACAAACCCTTCACATTTGCTGAAGACCAGCACCTTGTGGGCTTTAACAGGCTTGGCGGTCAACGCGCTGCCGACGAGCGCTTCCAACTTGGCCGTATCCTCGGCGGACACGACGGGTAGCGGTTTCGGTGCTGCCGGCGGCTTCGGTGCCGGGGCCTGCGCCAAAACCAAAACAACAGGAATCATCAGAGCGGCACACGCCGCCCTCACTGCACTTTTCATAGGAAACTCCCTCCCTTTTTTGTTCCTCAACGGATTCTTTTTTATGTTACATCCGCTGCTGTCAGCTGTACACCAAAAAAGTGCCCCTTGCGTGGCGCACGCCAATAAGCTCAACATTACATCTTCCCCCATTCGCCAGTATCGTGTATCTTTTCCCCATGCGAATTTTTTTAGCCGTTACCTTGCCTGATGACGTCAAAGCCCAACTGACGGCAGCCGTCCAAAGGCTTTCTCCGCACGCCATCGAGGTGAAATGGTATACCAAGGACAAGTTCCACATCACCCTCGCCTATCTGGGCGAAGTGTCGCCTGCCATTTTGCCCTACGTAACCGCCGCCGCCGACCGTGTGTGCGCGACGCTCCCGGCCTTTACCTGCCATGCTCATGGCCTCGGATTTTTCGGAACAAAGCGTAACCCGCAAACGCTCTGGGCCGGGCTGGAGGCGTCAGTCGAACTGGAGACGTTATACGAGCTGCTCTGGAAGGAGCTCAAAAAGTTCGGGTACGAGAACGGCGAGCCGGATTTCCACCCGCACATCACCCTTGGACGCTGCCGCGAGTCCGCGCGCAACCACGCCGTTATCGAAGCCATGGACGCGGACGAGGCGTGCGATTTCGGCGAATGGGAGGTCGGGCGCGTCACCTTGTTCGAGAGTCGGCCAACCCCGCGCGGCCCGGTCTACCGCACACTCGGACATATCGCGCTTACCGGCGTCTGACCCTGGCAGGCCGCTCGTTGCACCCTCACAAACGACCGTTTTTATAAAGGGGCATCATGAAAATCATTCCACTGCTTATTGCCTTGGCGGCCTCTGCCGCGTGGGCCGGCCCGACCGCGCTTTTCAACGGCAAGGACCTGACGGGATGGATCGCGGCACCGATTCCTGGCTGTGGGACAGTGAACGTGATCTCCAACGGCATCGTGGAGTGCGGCGTGGGAGACCCGATGAGCGGGATCGCGTATACCAACACGCCGCCCTCCATGAACTACGAACTCTCGCTGGAGGCGCTGCGTGCGGAAGGCTCAGATTTCTTCATCGCACTCACGATTCCGGTTGAAAAAAGTTTTTGTACAGTCATTATCGGGGGCTGGGGCGGGTGCCTTTGCGGGCTTTCGTCGTTCGACTACTCCGACGCCTCTGAGAACCAGTGGGCCGAAGGCGTCCGTCTCGACAACAACCGTTGGTACACGTTGCGCGTGCGGGTCTCGCCGGGCGTCCTGCAGATCTTTCTGGACACGGACCTCTACACCGCGCGCATCGAGTACGAGGACGCCAGCCGGCTCAGCCTGCGCACGGGCGATATCGAAAAGACCAAGCCGCTGGGTCTCGCCACATACCGCACCCGTGCCCTCTGGCGCAACTTTACGCTGACCACCATCACCACGCTCCTGCCATCCGATAAGCCGCGGAATGAATAGTTTTCCCGAGCTAGCAGCCGATGAGGCGGGTCGCCAACTGCGCCGCCGAGGCCGCGTCGGGCGAGTAGCCGTCCGCGCCGATCTCATCGCAGAAGAGTTGTGTCACCGGAGCGCCGCCGATAATCACTTTAGCGGTGAGCCCTGCCGTCCGAACAGCCTCGACCACCGACCGCATGCTGACCATCGTGGTCGTCAGCAACGCGGACACACCAATGATACGCGCCTGATGTTCTTGCGCCAGCCTCACAAAAGTCTCCGCAGACACACCGATACCGGCGTCCACGACTCGGAATCCAGCACCTTCAAGCATCATGCCGACCAGGTTTTTGCCGATGTCATGCAGGTCGCCCTTGATCGTGCCGATCACGGCCGTGGCCACGGGCTGGACCCCGGCCGCGATCAGGTGTGGCTTTAAGATGTCCGTCCCCCGTTTCATCGCGCGCGCCGCCAGCAAAACCTGCGGCACATAGATCTCACTTTTCTTAAAGCGCTCGCCGACGGTGCCCATGGCTCGACACAACCCGTCATTCAAAATCACCGAGGCCGCAACCCCCTCCTGCAACGCCTGACTCACAAGACTCTCCACTTCAAGCGACTTTCCCTTGATCAGCGCCTCGCGCATCTGCCCAACGACCATGCTTGTCTCCTGTCCCAAATACCGGATCTCATTTACTTTTTCAAACGCATCCATGAGGCCAGCTTCACGCTTCGCGCCTCGGCCGACTGCACCTCGTCGGGCGTGTTGGGCTTGGCCGCCTTTTCAAGCGTCTCAATACGCCTCAGAAGCGCCTGCTGGCTGCCCTGGAACTGTTCTCGCTCCGCAACGCGGTTCTTGCGCTCGTCAGCCAACTCCTGCTCGCGCTTTCGGAGAACCTCAGCCAACTCCTGCATGCGGCGCCCCGCCTTCTCACCTTCGTAAACTTGGCCCAAAAGCTTGGCGGACTCGGCCTCCAAAACGCGCAGCTTGCTCTGCAGGTCGCGCTCGCGATCTTCGGACAGCCGCAACTCGCGCTGCTGTGTGAGCCTTATGTTATCCAGCTCCGCCCGCATACGGGCCGCGTTCGGATCAGCGGGTTGCTCGCGCACGGCACGCCGAGTCATCTCGACGGGAGAGCCCCCAAGCTGCTTTTGCAACGTCTGCCTGCGCTCCAAAAGCACCTGCTGACGTTGTGTGCTCCACTCTTTCAGCTGCTCGACATGCGCACGCTCGGTCTCCAGTGTCTTCGACAACTCTTCAACCTCGGCCTTGACCAACTCGTAAACCGCAGCCTGATCCGCGAAAAAGCGCGCGGTCTCATCCGGCGGCAATGCGCAGGCCTTTTCCAGCGCGGCGATCTTCTCAATGTAGGCGTTGTCCCGCGAGTTGGCGTCAATTAACAATTCGCCTAACGTGGCCTCGCTCTCGAGCCTCTTCTCCTCTGCCGCACGCGCGGCAGCCTCAGCCTGCTCAACGCGCAGCTGACAGGTCTCCACACGCTCCCGCGCAACCGCAAGCTCAGCCTCGCGCGTCGCCAGAATCTGCCCGGTCTCCGCGGCCTGTAGCTCATGGAACTGAAGAGCGTGCTCCACCACCGCAAGACGCTGCCGAAGCGTCTCGCCCTCGCTGGCAAAGGCCACTCGCTCCGTCTCGCCGACAGCGCGGGCTTCGGCCAACGCTTGGCCCGCCAAAGTCAACTTGCCCTTAAGCTCCGCAACCTCATGGCCCAGCGCATCGACCTGGCCAGCAGCCTCGGATCGGGCCTGAGCAGCTGCCTCGGACCGGGCCTGCTCAGCCATCCGCTCCGCCTCGGGCCGGTCGACCTGTCCTGCTCGGGCGGCAGCGGCCGCGTCCGACAGAAGAATACGGTTGTTCGCCTCTTCGAGTTGCTGCTCCAGTTTCTTGATCTGTTGCCGCAGAGTCTCCAGCTTACGCTCATGCGCACGCGCATCTTTTTCGGCATTACGCAAAATCGTGTCGCGCTCCGCCTGCGCCTCTTTCACGAGCGACGCCAACACGTCCCGCTCTTGCTGAACCGTCTCCAGCGCATCCGCGTTCGAAAGCTTCGCCAGACGCTCGCGCTGACCGGTGACCATGGACTCCAATTCGCGGATCCTCACGCGCAACACGTCTTCGGGAACCGGCTCGTGAACCGGTTTTTCAGGCGCTTTGCTTTCATGCGCACTGGGGCTGTCCTGCTCCACCTCGTCAGCGGAGACCAGTTGCGCACCGTCAGGGACCTTGCCGCTTTTAAGCAGCGCCTCAGCCGCCAGCCGGTTTAAGGGGCCGCGCAACTCACCTTCGCCGTCATCCACAAACCAACGCATGTCGAGCAGGTCCACCGCAACGGCCTGCAGCCATTTTTTTCGATCCGTCGAAACCTCATGGCCTGGCAGAATACGCCCTTGCTCCGCCCAGACAATTAGACCCTGCGTCGAAACCGGACCAAAGACCGTTTCGCCGCCAATTCGCAAAAACCATTGGCGTGCGTCCTCTTTTTCGTTTTGAGTTTCAGACATAACAGGTTTAACTTACAGGTTACGCGTTACGAGTTCACGGTCACTTGCATCCAAAAGTCGCACAATTAAAGGCACATCCCGTAAAAAGTCAGATGAGATAGCGTACACCAAGCTACGCCAGGCGGTCAAATGGATTCCAAAAAGCGCACTCTGCCGTTTTGTTGCGGGCGGATATTCGTAATCCTAACGCACCCCCACACGAGCCGTCCGTGTGACGGTGTCGGGTGGCCGGCTGCCGCCTTTCCCACCCGCCACCGCACACTCCAGGAGTACTCCCGCTCCCGCGGGGTGAGTTGACCGCCGAATTATCGTTCTGCTTGCCCCGGATATCCTCATACGCCACATTATTCGCCGGGCCATCCGGATTTGTGAACGTTGTA
>JBBRJN010000294.1:0-4677 GCA_038219365.1 Kiritimatiellia bacterium
CCACCGTGCCGGCAGCGGCGGGCGAGGCCAGCCCCTCGATCTGATACCGCGTTGTATTTTTTACCGCCACCAGCAGCGTCGTCTCGTCGGTCACCGCCACACCTTCGAGAAGCCCCATCAGCGCGATCCTGAATGGGTATACACCGCTGCCGAGCGTCACGGGCGGCGTCCAGGTGAACAGGCCCGCTGCGCCGATCGCAGCACCCGCCTGCCCCTCAACCACGGTGTAAACCGCACCCGCCACCGGCGCAGTCGGCGCGAAAGAGAGAGAGAGCGTCTGTTCAGCCGCCAACGGCTGAACCGGGTAGAGCGGCAACAGCCCCGCGGTCGCCGTTGGATTGCGGTTGGGCCTGCCCGGGGTCGGGCGCGTAAAACTGACCCACCCGCCGAGCGCGCCGTTGGGCCAGCGCCCCTGGCTGACGTGGGTGCTCTGTGCGCCAAAGGTCACCCGGTCGAGCTCCGAGCTTCGGTCCGGCGTTTGCAGCGCGACCGCGTCACCGCTTTTTCCTAACCCGAACGTCGCGTTGACTGAACCGTCGGCGTTCAGGCCTGACGTGAGGTCGCTACCCGTCCAAATTCTCAGACACGCTCCCGGTTGCAACACCACGCCGCGCGGGATGGCGCAGGCGTTGTCAGGCTGGCTGTCCACGACCCAGTAACCACTCAAATCCACCTCCGCAGACGTGCTGTTCAGCAGTTCAAACCAGTCTTCCGCCTTGCCGGTTGCCGGATGCAGGTCTCCGCCCGCCTTGGTCGCGTCCGCCAAAACCTCGTTCACCGTCACGCGCGGCAGCACCGCGGGCTCGAGCACGGCCCGCACGGCCAGGTCGTTGGTCACGGTCAGCGTGACCGTCTGGTCAGGAAAGGTACCGGAGGAGGTTTCCCAACGCTCAAAGGTGAACCCCGGGCCAGGAGTCACGCTGACGGTCACGGGCACGGTCTTGAAGTATACGCCGCTCCATGGGAAGGAGGCGTCGAGGGTGAGCGTGTTCACGGTGATGCGGCCCGCTCCGTTCGTGAGGTCGACGGTGAGCCGCGCCGTGCCGCCGAGGCCGAACTCGTTGACGATGTTGGTGAGGGCGTTGGCAGGCCGGCTGTTGGCGAAGGCTTTGAGGCCAGCCACGCGGGAGAGCCACGACGAGGTGCTGACCATGCGGCCCCAGCGCGCGATGTGGCGTGGCATTTCCCCGTCCACGCGGGCGGCCATGTTAGCGATGATGGCGTTGACGCGGGCGGGCTGGAAGGCGGTATTGCCCAAGTCGGCGAAGCGGTTGACGAAGCGATTGCGGAAGTCGGTGTTCGCCAGCAAGCGATCGAACTGCGGCTGGCACACTCCGCGCGGGCTGCGCCGCGCTTGGTACATCATGTCCTGCGCGCTGTTGCCGAAGCCGTTATCGGTGTCGTAAATCGCCCAGCGCCAGCGTCCGTCGTGACCGTAGGGCGCAGACGGGTTGAACGCGGTGCGCACGCGCCACACAGCCAGGTTGTTGCCCGGCCAGTCGGTGTTGCCGCAATAGCACTCGCAGGCGTAATGGTCAATCAGGCTGTCGAGGTCCATGTGCTCCTCAACCCAGGCGTAGTTGGAGGCGATGGAGAGGTCGTTGGTCTTGCAGAAGGCAAGGACACTTTTGTAGTCGAGGTCGTCACCCTCCTCTATTTCCATGGCCTCGCTGCCGACTGTGGCCTTGAGAAAATCGAGGTTTCCCGCGTCGACGCCGTAATGGCGCTCAAAGTAGTACTTGCTGTAGTGTTCGCGGAGGTTTTCCAAGCCCCAGTACTCGCCGTTGACGTAGGTGACGGTCGGCTCGTAGTCCTGCGTATCGCACCGGGCGTAGGGCCTGAAGATCTGCTGCGTCATCGCGTCGCGGAAGCCGGTGCTGCTCCAATCGCCTCCGCTGTTATGCAGGAGGACGCGTTTGAAGCTCTTGTCCGCCTGGCCCGGGAAGAACGCACACGCGGCCTGGCTGTCGCCGTACTCTTCACGGGCATACAGGAGGAGCGACTTCTGGGCCGCACCGCGCGACCACGCGCCGTGGTTGCGAACGCCCATGAGCTGCGAGAGCACCAGCGTACGGTCGGCTTCGAACACCTGCACGTACAGCGGCCGCTCCCACGCGTCGCCGCGCTGGAAGTAGTTCGCGTTCGGCAGCCCGACGAACTGCCCGTTCCAACCCAACGCCTTGTACACGTTGCCCGGCACGAAAAGTCCGAGCGGATCGCCGAAAAGGTTGGCCTCATCCGACATCATGGAGACGACTTTGAGCGTGTGTTGCAGCGGTGCCCCGCCAACGAGCCAGGTGCCCGCCGCGCCGCGGGGAGAGAACCAGCCGTCCTTGAACGCCATGGCGCGCACGACCGTGACTTTCGGAACAAGCCCGCTCGGCGGCATCCAGCCGTACGTCGTGTTGTTAGTCATTTCGATGGGGTTGGTTCGAATCATCGAGAAACGGTTCTCCTCAGACGAGCGGTCGCCAAACGTCAGCGGCAATGTATACTGGAAGCAGTTGTCTGTGACCGCGTTCGTGGGTGTCGACCCGTCGAGCGTGTAGTAGATGCTCGCGGCCGGATCGGTGTTCGTAAGCGCCACGGTTACCGCAGACGCGAAAAATCCAGAAGGCACCGCAAAAACCGGCGGCTCCAGCAGGCCCACGTAACCGACCGCGCTGTTGGTCATTCCCGGCGTGGGAAAGGGAAACATCACCCACGCGCCGCCGGAATCCCCTGCCGGTCGCCCATACGACGCATCGCGCAACAGGCTCAAAGCTGGCACCGCATCCACTGACGTGCCGTCCGGCGCACTCAAGGTCACGGTCTCGTTGCCTGCGCTGATCTTGAAGTTCGTGTGCAGTTGCGAAAGCCGCACCGCCAGCTCCGCCCAGAGCGCGATGTCCGAGCTGCTCGCGTTAATCTGATGCACCTCGGCCGCCAGCACGTTGGTGCCCGTCCGCAGCGCCGTGACGGGCACATCAAACGTCTCCCAAGCGCCGTTAGTGCTGGCCAATGTGGTGGCCCAGTTTTTTTCGCTCACCGCGCCGGTCGGCATCCGCACGCGCAGGATTTCGGTGCCGTTGAGGTAGATGATCGCGCCGTCATCGACCCACAGCCTGAGCACGCCGCTGCCGTGGATGTCGTTCGTCGCAACCGTCGACACGAACGTCTGGCGGAAATAGGTCGCAGGATATTTGTTGGTACTAACGCCGCCGTAACCGACCGTGGTCTTCACTTTGGCAAATCCATACCCGAGCATGGCTTCGCCTGAAGCCCACGCCGCATCATTGAAGTTCGTTCCGTTCCACCCGGACTCTGGCGCGAGCCCGTTATCGCGATACCGCCAGACGGTGTTGGAGGGGGCGACCACAAAAGGCCCTTCCGACGATTTGCGCGGAGGGCAACGGTTTTTGCCGGAGGCCCACACCACCAGATACTCCCCCGGGTTGAGCGTAATCGCCGGAAAGATCCACTTGAGCGGCTGGTCAGCACCCTCGTCCGAGAGGCCCCACCCCTCCAGCGGAACGGCCGTGCCGCCTGCGTTGCCCAGCTCGATCCAATCCTCGTAAGCCCCGTCCTCATCCGCAAAGGCCGTGTTGTCGGAACTCATCACCTCGTTCAGGCGCACGTTTGGCGCGGCGCACAAAAGCCCTGTAAAGGCGGCACTTGTCAGCGCAACGCCCACTTTATTTAATACATGCCACACCATATTACGAAGTATATCGCTTTACGGTTCGCGCGGCAAGGTATGCGGGAAGAGCCTTGTCGTACACGCCGATTTCTGCCACTATTTCGGTTAAGGAGAATACAGATGAACATGAAACGCTCTGCTTTTGTATCATGTCTGACGGGTTGCGTCGTGCTGGCAGCCTGGGGAGTTCAGGCCGCACCGGCCGCACGTGCGGCCGCGAAGGTGGCTGCGGAGATTCCGGGCTTGCCGCGCGTACTGATTATCGGAGATTCCATTTCGATTGGCTATACGCCCTTCGTGAAGGAGCTGTTCAAAGACCGGGCAAACATCGTCCATGCCCCGGGTAACAACGCGTCCACGGTCGTCGGCTTGGCGAACCTCGACGCATGGCTCGGCTCGAACCGCTGGGACGTGATCCACTTTAACTGGGGACTGCATGATCTCAAATACATCGACGCGCAGACAAAGATGACCGCTGTCGCCGCAGGCAAGCAGTGGGTGCTGATCGCCGACTACGAGAAGAATCTGACCGAACTGGTCCACCGCTTGAAAAAGACCGGCGCGAACTTGATCTGGTGCTCGACCACGCCGATTCCCGAAGGGGCCATGGGGCGCGTGCCCGGCGATGAGACACGCTATAATGCCGTGGCCCTCAAAATCATGCAGGCCGAGGGCGTGCCGGTCGATGACCTCTGCGCGGTCGTCGGCACGCCGCAGAACCGCGAAGCCATGGGCGGCAGGCCCAAGGACGTCCACTACTCGGACTCGGGATATAAGGCGCTTGCCGGTGTTGTCGTGCAGGCGATCGAGCAGGCGCTGAAACAGCGCTCATACCGGAGCGGATCGTCTTCAACTGGCACAACTTTCTAAGCGGCTGCTCGACGATGCATGTGAACGACGTGCGCCGGCTCATTGGCGGCGAGGTGTTCGACGGGCCGGGACTCGGCGAGTATCTTCACACATGGATCACCGAGGCGCCCCGCTTCGGACGCGATACG
>JBBRJN010000295.1:0-4634 GCA_038219365.1 Kiritimatiellia bacterium
CTCGGGCAGCAGCATGTCTTTTGCAGGTCCTGTGAATATGACCGGCAGCTCTTCCGGGATCACGCCTTTCTTGTGCCACCAGGCCTCGACGCCGATGCGGAGCTGGTCGCGGAAGACCTCGCCGTACTGCTTGGACTTTACCCAAGAGCCGTCTGCCTTACGCGTCATGGGGTCCCAGACGGGCATGCCGCCACACTCGATCAGGATGCCGCCTTTGCGCACGTAGTCGACCAGTTTGTCGAACCCGTCGGCGGGGAAACTTTCGTCGAATGGCAGAACGACCGCGTCGATCTCATAATTTGCGAGAGCCGCGTAGAGCGCGTCAAGGGTCAGGCGCTGCACGCGCGTGTTGGCGGGTAGTTCGTTCGTCAACAGTTCGACGGAAGGCGCGGCGGTGTCCGAAAACGCGGGGTCGTCTATCACAACGATGCGCCATGCGCCTTTCTTGTTGGGCTTGGCGGCGGCGAGACCGGCCTTGATGAGGCCCGGCGCGGCGACGCGCTGTTTCTGGGTGGGCCAGCCGATCTCGGTGATCCACATGGGCTTGTTGGTATCGCCATACTTCGCCATGGTTTCTTTGAGCCCCGCGAGCTGTTTTTCCAGATAGGATTCGGGCTCGGACGGATGGCCGTACGGGTGAACGTTCATGATGTCGAAGTACTTCGCGCCGCCGAGTTGGTAGAGGCGATCGATATAATTGGTGGGCACACCTGCAAAGCCGCCCACGGCGACCGTGAGTTTCGGGTCGATGGACTTGACGGTCTCATAGGTTTTTTTCAGAAGCGGCAGGTAATCGTCCATACTGGGGTTCTTCCAGAAGCCCGCGAGATTTTGCTCGTTCCATACTTCCCAGACTGGCAGACGGGTGTGATAGCGCTCGGCCATGGCGCGGACGTACTTCTCCCAGAGGTCGAGATGTTTGAAGGCGGGGTTGGCAAAGGAGACACTGTAATCGAGGATCGGCAGCATCTGCACGCCGGCGGCTTCGGCGTTGGAGAGAACGGTGTCGAGGTGGTCGAATTTCCATGTGTCGGCATTGGGCTGTACGCCGCTCCAGTCGAAATCGGAGCGCGCCCACTCGATGCCGGCCTGTTTCATGAGGCCGAGTTCTGCGGTCTGCGTCCTGAACTCGCCGCCGCGTGCGAGGTGGGCGCAGACACCATAAGGACTGGTGGGATTACGCGGTGCCTCAGCCGCAGCAAAGGTGGTCAGCACGGCAAAAAATCCAGTCATCAACATCCGCATGATGAGGTCTCCGAACAAAATGAAAAACAGGTTAGATCAAGGCTTTGAGCATCAGCGTGGTCCACGTCATGCCGCGCACGAACTGGTCGATGCCGTAGGATTCGTTGGGGCAGTGGATCTTGTCTTCTTCGCGGCCGAAACCGACCAGCAGCGGTGCCGCGCCGGAGAGGTGTTGCAGCATGGCGACGACGGGGATCGAGGCCCCTTCCCAACGGAAAAGCGGGCCGCGCGCATCAATCTGCTGCAGCACGTCGGCGGCGAGCCGGAAGATCGGTGAACTGAGCGGCAGCCGGAAGCCGGGCGCGCCGATACAGATTTCGCTGAGCGCGAGGGTCATGCCGCGCGGGCAGTGGTCGGTCAGGTGGTTTTTCAGCGCGGCGAAGGTGTCCGCCGGGCGCTGGTTGGGCACGAGCCGCATGCTGAGCTTGGCGACAGCAGAGGCGGGGATGACGGTTTTGGAGCCGGGCCCGCCGTAGCCGGCATGGATGCCATTGATCTCGATGGTGGGCTCGAAGCTGCCGCGCGTGACGGCATCGAGCGACTGTGCGCCGCCCGCGGGCGGGCAGCCGATTTCTTGCGCATACTGCTCGGGCGTGACCGCACCCTGCTGCGCGATGACACGCTCTTCTTCGGAAGGCGGGTGGACGTGGTCGCAGAAGCCTGCCACGGCGATGGTGCCGTCGTCGGCGTGTAGCGAGGCCAGCAATTTAGCCAACCCTTGGGCGGGGTTGGGCGCGACGCCGCCGTGAACGCCGGAGTGAAGGTCATAGGCCGGGCCGGTCAGGGTGACGGTGAAATGCTGCACGCCGCGTAGGCCCGCGACAATCGAGGGACGGTTTTCGGGCCCGCAGGCCGTGTCGCTGACCATCAGCACATCGGCCCGCAGGCGCTGGCGCAGAATAGGGGCGAGGTCGTTGAGGGCCGAACTTCCGCTCTCCTCTTGGCCTTCGAGCACAAGTTTGATGGTGGGCAGCGGCTCACCGGCCTCGATCAGCGCTTTGACGCCTTGGAGAAAGGCAAAGACCTGACCTTTATTGTCCTGCGCGCCGCGGGCATAGACGCGCTCATTGATGAGCGTGGGCTCGAACGGAGGGGTCTGCCAGCCGCTGAGGGGATCCTCGGGCTGCACGTCATAGTGCCCGTAAAAAAGAACGGTCACACCGCCCTCGACACCGGGACGTTCCGCAACAAGCACGGGCACGGGGATGCCGCTGCCGGGGGTGAGGATCTCGACCTCAAACCCGAGCGGCTTAAGAACGTTCTTCAGCCAGGCAGAGGCGCGGGCACAATCGCCGAGGCGCTTGGGATCGGTGCCTATGGTCGGCAGGCGCAGCAGCGTAAACCAGTCATTCAAAATGGCCGTGCGGTTTTTTTCAAAATAGGCGGGTGCGAAAGTCGTGTCAATCATGCTTCGTCCTTAAAGGCTGAGGGGAACGTGTGGTGATTTCCATGGGGAACCGCTCCCTGGTTTGGATCGGCACAAACCGATGTCCGGTGGCGGCGTGGAGGTTTGGCTGAAGGATAGCAAAGCAGGGCCAGATATTCAAGCGAGGCTGGCCCCGCTCCAGCAATTCTAATTTTGGCATGACACGCACAGAGGGAAGGCCCTCACGGTTGCTACAAACGGAAACGCTGGGCTTTCTCCTGTTTGTAGTGGCGCCGTGAGGCGCTTCTTTGCCATAATTAGAATTGCTGGCCCCGCCCTTCGCAACTTGTGTTACACTTTGCCCATGAACCCGGAACCCGACCCCTCCCGTCAACAGCTGGAAGAACGCATCACCTACTGCGAGCACCTAGTCGATACCCTCAACGCAGTGGTCTCCGATTTTCAAAAGCGTGTGCTCTCGCTGGAACTTCAAAACCGCAAACTCTTAACAGTACTCCAGCAACAGCAGGAGGCTTCCCGCGTTTTCGGGGCGGCCAACGAGGCACCGCCCCACTATTAAAAGGCGGCGGCGGGGACAGGTCTGAAACGACCTAATCATACCCTCGGCACCTTATTTGATCCGGATCAGGGTGCCGCGGTAAACCTCCAGCCGCACTTCTCCCTTGAAGTTGTCATAAACGACGTGCCAGCGCGTCCCGGTTACAAAATTGTTCGAGGCGAACCGTCCGGTCAAGCCTCCCGGCGTGCAGGTCGCGACCACATACGACGTGCCCGACTTGAGTTGGTTCACATCCTGAATCTGAAGGACCGCGTCCGTCACATTCAGGCTGCCTTGAACCTTGAGCAGATCGTTCGTTCCGGTGAGCGACGTGTCGACTAAAAAGGTCCCTGTCAGTGTCGTGGTTGTTGCAAGCGTCAGCGTGTCGATCGTGTTCGTTCCCGGCGCGATCGTGCCAGTGACAACCAGCGCTCCGTTGGTGACGAGGCCATTGCCGTTTAGCCCAGTCAAGGTCTGCGTGTTTCCGCCCAGATCTAAAACGGCACCCGACGATACCGTGGCCACTGTACCCGTGGGCAGATTGCCCGCGAGACTGCCACCGTCCGTCAACGTGGTGAAGGTCACCCGGTCGATCCAGGTGGCGTTGTCGATGCCATTGGTCGTCCCTCGGAAGGTCAACGTATGCGTGCCGCCTGACAGAACGGCTGACCCCGTGTACATGTCACCTGACGCATTGAATTCAGCCGCAGCGAAACCGAATTGATTGGTCCCATCGATTTCGACAGAGATGGCCGTGGCGGCGGTGGTGGGCCTTTTCCCGGCCATAAAGGAGATTGCGTATTGGCCGTCTGCGGGCAGCGTGAGGGTCGTGGAAAGCGTGCCGGGCACGCTGCTGGCCTGTATGAAGCCGGCATAGGCTCCGTCGATTACGGCGCTCGCTCCCACCCAGGTGGACCCCAGCGCAGCGATGCCAGCAGACATAAAGTTCCAAGACGCATTGGTTGGTGTGCCATAAACGCCATAAACGCCATTTGATCCTAGCGTCTCGTGTGCCTCGAAAGAAGCGTTGGTAACGGTCACAGGGCCCGTCAATTTCACTGTGCCGCCCTTGATCACGGTCGCGCCCGCGTAGGTGTTCGTACCCGTGAGCGCCAGCGTGCCGTTGCCGTCCTTGGTCAGCCCGCCGGGACCTGTGATAACGCCGACAGTCAGTACCGTGCTCGGCCCGCTGTTCGCGTTCACGGTGAGGGTCGCGTTCTGCTGCAATTCAACGGTGTCGATTGTCTGCCACGTCATATTCGTTACGCCGCCGAAGGTCAGCGACACGGTTGCAGCCGCCACGTTGGTGGCGGCTTTGCTCATGATGAGCATCGATCCTTCGTTGACATACGTAACATATGTGTTGGTCGGAATATGGGTCCCCGACACCGTCATTCCCGCGACCAATCCGGAGGTGTTGCCACCTCGCGCACTACGCTCGGAGAACCCGATAGCGCCGCCAAC
>JBBRJN010000296.1:0-4629 GCA_038219365.1 Kiritimatiellia bacterium
ACGGCGCGGTCGATCTTGAAGTCCTTGATGTGCATTTTGGCAATGGTGCGGCCAAAGGCCCTCAGCCACTCCTCTACCGGCGCATAGCGGATGTGGTTGCCGAGGTCGTAATAGGCTTTTACCCACACGTCGTCGAACGAGCGCACGAAGGCCGTCGCAAAGGGCGGCAGCACCCAGAGGTTGTTCCAGACGTTTTCGAGGCATACGACCACGCCCTCGCGGGCCGCCACCGGGATCAGTTCCTCCACCGCCTGCCGCGACAGCTCGGTCGCCTTGTTCTGGGCCTCGATGTAGGCCGTAAACGGCGCGTTATCACCCTCGACCACCGATTTGGCAAGCAGTGTTCGAGGGTCGAAGTCGATCTTGAACTGCGCCGGTTTGGGAATGGCTAAACCGCCGCCGCCCACGCGGCACGGCACCAGCAGTATCGATGATGCGCCATACGCCGACGCCACCTGAATCATGCGCTTCACGTCGTCGATCGACATGCGGCGCGCGGCCGGATCAGCATTGTTGAAATCGGCCCAGCCACCCATGAACGAGTGGATCTTGAGACCATGTTTCTCAGCCGTGAGGCGTCCCTGCACAGCCTGCTCGACCGTCACATCCTTCTTGGTCAGTTCCACGCCCGGAAAGCCGGCCTTGGCGATCCGCTCGCACGCCGCATCATCCGCCAGCGGTGCGATGAGCGCTTTATGCAACTGCGTCTTAAATGTGCACGCGCCACCTTCTGCCGCACGCATGGCCAGCGGAAGCCCTGCCGCGACACCTGCCACCGAAGCGGCCTTCAGAAAATCGCGTCTACTCAGATGCATGTTTCTTTCCCCTTCGTAACCGTAATCCGCTCTTCAACTCGTTTTCTCGGGCTGTCCGGGAACCGCCGCCTTGCACTCTTCGATCAGCGCGACATCCGCACCCTTCTCGAAGTCTTCCGCACGGACGGAGTAGTTCATGTTATAAAACGGTGACTCCTTGTTCGTCAGAATGTCGGACATGCGCACCATCTGGCCGGTATAGGCGGCCAAGGTGCCGATCATCCCGCTGGCAGTCGCCATGGCGACCTGCTCGCCCTCCTGCAGCATGTTACCGCTGAGCAGGCCCGAGAGGAAGTCGGCGTGCTCCATGACATACATGTTGTCGTCACGGCCAGCGATGGCCTGCTCATCGAACGGGAAGGGCTCGTTCTTGCCGTCGGGTCGCAGGATCTTGCTTCCCAGCACATCGATCTGCCCGGTCGTGCCGCTAAGCAGCGTACAGCACCGGTCGAAGCAGCCGTTGATCTGCCGGGCCACGGCATGGATATGCAACCCGTTACCGTAATCGTAGTCAATCCCGAAACAGTCGTAGGTGTTGCCCGTGGAGCGCTGGTGACGGGCACCGATGCCCATCGCCTTTTCCGGCAGGCGTCCGATGAACCAGTTCGCCAGATCGATCTCGTGGACCGCCTGTTCCGTCAGGTGGTCGGCAGACATCTCGCGGAAATGGTACCAGTTGTTGGCCATATAGGAGGCGTTCGTGTCCGTCGTACGGCGACGGCGCAAATAGTTGGCCGTGCTCATACCGCCATGACAACGGTAAACCACGCCGCCTCGGATCTCACCGATAATGCCGTTCCGAACCGGACCGAGCTGGCGCAGCGCACGGTTGTTGTGCCGGTGGCAGGTGCCGGAAAGAATGGAAAGCTTTGCCGCCTTGGCAGCTTCGACAACCTGCAGAAAGTGGCGAACCCCCGCCGGATCAGTCGCAACCGGCTTCTCGGCGAAAATGTGTTTGCCCGCCTTCACGCACGCCTCGGCATGCACCGCGCGAAAGATCGGCGGCGCTGCCAAGAGCACGATCTCGGCATCGGTCTCCATGACCTTTTTATAGGCGAGAGGGCCGCTGAAGGCGAACTTTTCATCGCAGCCGTTGGCCTTGCACACCGCGGCAGATTTCTCCTGGAAATAGTCAGCAGCCGCCACAAGCACCGCTTTGTGGCCGAGCCGCTGCGCCGCAGCCGTGATGTTCTGCGCCGCGCCGGAGCCGCGTCCACCACACCCGACCAGCGCGAACTTAAACACGCGCGGCGCTTGCCCAAAACTGATCGCCGGCACTGCGGCCAAGGCCCCCGCCCCCGCCAAAAATGTTCGTCTCGAAACACTCATTCGATTCATGATTAAGCCTCCCCTTACGTGTTTACTTCCACCCGTGTGCCAACTGACATGACACTACAAAAGTGTAGTGTAGAGATTGACCATTCGCTTGTCAACCGAATCCAACTTGCGAATCCAACTCCAACTTCAACTTGGTGGTCTAACTTTTGGTCAATGCCATTCGCTTGCTCGACATCTCCTTTTCAGAACATTACTCTATACATGACATCTTAAATAAGGGGAGTAGGCATGAATCGTTTGGCAGTATCCTTGGTCTCGGCACTCGTTGCTCTTATGGCAACCGCGCAAGAAAAACCCGTGGCCGTCTGGTGGTCCACACCGGTCCTGCCGGGCGAACTCGTTCAAGTGCACGGCGGCGCGTGGGGCACGAACCCAGTCGTCGAAGTGTCATGCTTACGAAACAGCTCCCCGAAGCAGCCGCAGCCCGCCGAAAAGCCAGACTTTCGCAAGGTGCTTCAGGTCCGCCCGGTCAAGGTCACCGAGACCGGCGTTTGTTTCGAGTATCCGAGCGCCCTTGCTGCGGGGCTCGCCGCCTGCCGGATCGTATCCGAAGCCGGGCAGGCGTCGGAACCCTTCATCCTGAACGAGCCGGTGGTCTGGTGGCTTCACGGAGACCTGGGCGGCGAAGCCTCGCCGGGGGGCTGGCTGCGCCTTTTCGGGCGCTGCCTGTCCCGCGAAGGCAAAGCTCGCGTCGTACTGACAAGCCCCGAGCGGCGAATCGAACTGAAGCTGACGAAAACGGACATCTGGTCGCTCGATGCGGTGCTCCCCGCTGATCTGCCCGTGGGTGCCTACACCGCCTCTGTCCATAACGGCGACGGCGGAAAAGACGGCTGGCGCAACGCGGGCACGGTCACCATCCGCCCCTACCAGGAGGTCTGGAAAAGCGACCGCTTCGATGTGACCCAGTTCGGCGCAATTGCCAACGACGGCCTAGATGACACGCTGGCCCTGCAGGCGGCGCTCGCGATGGCCGCGACCAACGGCGGCGGCATCGTGTTTCTGCCGCGCGGGCGGTTCCAATGTAACGGCACGCTTCAGATCCCGGAGCGTACGCTGCTGCGCGGCGAGTCGCGCGAAACCACGCAGCTCTATTGGCCTGACTGCGAGGAGCCGCCCGAGAACCTGATCGAAGGCACCAGCGCTTTCGGCATCGAGGACCTCTTCATCCATGCGGGAAAATACCGCAACGGCATCGTCTGTAAAAACGTTTCTGCAGGTCAACATGAGCTGGGCGGCGGCACGCGTTCTGATGATACGACGGCCCACGACATCACCGTCCGGCGCGTCCGCCTGAAGCTGATCATCGACCAGTACCTGATCAAGAACACAGAAGAGTACGAGAAGCGTGCCTACCTGCGCGGCAACGGACTTGTCATCCGCGACGCCCGCTTCGTGCGCGTCGAGGACTGCGACATCTATACCTCAAAAGAGGGCTCCACCACGCTCTACTTCGTGCTTTCAGCCGACTACCTGCACATCCGCAACTGCCGTATCAACGGCTCTGGCTGGGCGGTCGTGGGCGGTGACAAGGTGATTTTCGAGAACAACGACGCCATCAACTGCACCTACAGCATCGCGCCGGTGTGCCGCAACCTCTACTGGGGCCACAATGCGCAGCACGACCTTTTCACCAACAACCGTGAGAGCATCACGCATGACGGTGCCCGCACGGCGTTCAAAGGCACGGTGCCCGCGCAGTGCGACGGCACACAGTTGACCCTCGATCTCGGATCTGATAAAAGCCCTTTCCGTAACGGTCCGGCTTACTGGATCGGACAGAACGTCCAACTCGTCGAAGGGCGGGGCGCGGGGCAGACACGAACCGTCACCGGCCTCACAAACACGGTGGTGACCCTGGATCGCCCGTGGTCCATCGCGCCCGATTCCACCTCCCGTTATGTTGTCGCCGCCGAGCGACAGCACCTGCTCTATGTGGATAACACCACTGAGGATTCGAGCATCGCGATCCAGCTCTACGGCGGATTGACAGACGGCGTGCTCGCCCGCAACCGCTGCGCCCGCTCGGGCGGCTTCCTCGGGTTCGGAATGGATTACCACGGCATCATCCCCTTGTGGTTCGTACAGTATCTCGACAACGAAATTCTGGAAGGCAACGGCTACCGTGGCCCTGGCAACGAAATGCCTCCGCGCGATTCGATCATGTCGATCATCGACCATGGCAACGCACGCACCCTGACGCGTTCCTGCGTGATCCGCCGCGGCATCTTGCACAACAATGCCCACATCGAGATGGCCAGTGCAAACGGGATCATCGAAAACTGTCTCGTGAAAAACGCCGATACCGGACTCTCCGTCAGCAGCAAGCACGCGGACAGCATCGTCCTGCGCGGCAACCGCTTTGAAAATGTCGATGAACCGCTGGATACGGTCGCGCTACAGCAGGCGGTCATGCACCCCGCTGAACGCGTCCTCGCCCTGCTGACCAGCGCTGAGGCAGCCCTTGGCCACCCGC
>JBBRJN010000297.1:0-4618 GCA_038219365.1 Kiritimatiellia bacterium
CGCCACCTGGCATCATACGTGAAAGCCTCGACGCACGCCCGGTCCGGAAGCCTCATCATGATCTGCAGGACGGTGACGCCCAGCAGGAGGACGGGATCCGTCGCGGGGCGGCCCAGCACGGATGAATACATCGCCTCGATCTCTTTGCACCGCCTCCCGATCGCCGGGAGCACGCTGTCGCGCATGAGCGCGAAGGGCCTCATGGCGGGTGCGGCGTCATTTATTTTGACGGAAATCGGATTCATGCTTGATACATATAGCCTATAGGCTATATTGTCAAGCCTAAAGGAGTTCCCATGTCAAAAATAACCAAAAAGAAGGAAAGTCCTGTCGCGGCCTACCCGCTGCGGATACAGGCGATCAGGACGAAGGGCCAGAACGTCAGGTTCTTCGTCTACATCCCGATGCCGCTGGCCGCGGCCCTGGGCGTGGCCGGAGGCGAGGAGGTGTCTTGGGAGCTGCTCTCGCGCGCGGAGCTACACCTTGTGAGGAAATCGCCTGCTCCCGTAAAAGCGAAAAAGCGCGCCTGACGGCACGCTGATCAGGAATCCGCGTGAGGTCGGCGGTCAGGTTTGGCGACCGCCGACTTTTTCAGCGCAACCTAATGTACAACTACGACCCCATTGTCACCACTCCACGATGTGAAAATCTACGACCACGCCATGACCGAAGACGAGGCGAAAGAACGATTCACAAAGTGATTCGGAACGGCTCAGGTGGTCACCCGAAGTGGGCGTGACAGGCAACACCTCTCGGGTGCCTTCGCGCTACAGTTCCAGCCGCCGCGTGAACTCCCGCGCTCCCTCCGCCGTCTGCTCGCGGAACGTCACGATCAAGACACGTTTGTTACGCGCTGCTGGTAAATGGATCAGTTCACAACTCTCTTCCAACAAGCCTTTCGCATCCTGTTTCTCTCTCTGTTCCAGTTTGACCGGCTCACCATCCAGCGTCGCCCCGACACACATGATCGGCGGTTGTCTCGCAAGTTTTTTGCCTTCCACCCACTCCCTCCGCAAGCGGATGCGCACACACACGCCCTCGACCGGCCGCTCGAACTCAAACGCATCTTGCGGACGCAGTGCGACTACCGAGACCGGCATCTGCTCCACCACCACGATTCTCCGTGCGCATCTTGCAAGGCAACAAAGGGGATATCATGCTGGTAACGCATCATGAACGGCAACGCCCAAATAATGTTGTGACAGCCGAAATGAAAGGTGCTGAGCGCCCCATACCCGCCCCGCAACAGGGACTCGTCCAACACGATGCGTGCGAATTCCTCGTTGTCGCAGATCTGCCAGAGCATCATGCCGCCCGCCGTGCGGAGTGGCTCAACCAGTTCGTTGCGGAATTCCTGCCACGTCCCTTCGCGTCGTGGCCAAGCCGGCACGGGCTGGCCCGGTGCCGCGACAGGATCATTGACATGGGTGTAGCTGCCCAGCCCCGGCAGACTCACCCGCGTTCCATACGCCTCGTTGGAGGTGAAGAACGTCACTGGCACACCCTGCTTATTCGCGCACGCCTGTGCGGCTTGCTGCCACCCTGGACTGCTGTTCTTCGCGCCCCACAGATGGATTCTAAGAACTTTGGCTAGTTCAACCGCCTCGATGACCGAGCCTTCGCCGGGCGCCTCGAATTGAATGGTAAAGGCATGCAGATCAGCCGGGAGCGCGGCAGGACGGCGTGAAGGGCGGCGTTCCGGCGCGCTGCCCGCCAGCCCGCCAACGGTTCGCGCAAGGATGTCGCAGGCCTGATACGTGGCCAGTGCTGACGATACCGCGCCGGGCCGGTCCGCAAATCCGCCGTCCGCATTCCAAAGGGAGGCCACCCACGCGCGGCAGGCCTCGAGTTGTGCCAGTTTTGTTCCCAGTGCCTCCAGAGCCCGTACTGCTGCCCATGTTTACGAGAGGTCGCTGAGCCCGCCGACATGCGGCTCCGGGCACCAAGAGAAGCCACCGTCCGCCTGTTGGCAGCGTCTGATCCATGCGCCTACCTCAGGATGGGGAGCGATGCCCAAGGCCTGTTGTGCGCGGATGCCGAAAAAGGTGTTCACCAGATGCCCGGCACTGCCATCCGAAGCGGGCGTGTTGTTGAAGGTGCCGTCGGCTCTGCGTCGTGCGTCAAAATACGCGCCAAAGGCTTGGGCCAGAGCCTCACACGGTAAACCCAGCAACTCACGGCAAAGGAGCGGTTGGACCTCCTGCCGGAAGACCGGATTTCCGCCCGCCTCGTATGCCGTTGTGTAGTCCGCCACCTTGTGCCAGCCTGCAACCCGTCGTTTGAGCCACTCATCCACGGGTTCGCCAAGCCAGAGCAACGCCTGAATCTGCTGGTAGGTGAACTCTTTCATCTCGGTCCAATGTTGGCGTGTCTGAGCGAGCGGCCCGTTGATCGGATGCCCCACACGGATAAAGGCTGCGGCCTTGGCGGCGCGCGGCACGGGAAGCCCGAGCGCATGATAGACCCCGACCACCGCATACGTCACGGTCAGGTAGGAGTCGTCCTGCGCCTCCCAACCGTACCCGCCGTCCTCCCGAGCCAGCGTCTCCAAATATTGTGGGACCGCCTTTGCAAAGGCATCTGGTCCGGAACCGGAGCAAAAACCGCTTGCCGGCCACATCGCCACTGGCGCGGCCGCACCGGACGCCTTCACAAAACCTCTTCGGGTTATCCGCGTCATCTGAGCCGTTCCTGTTAATACAGACGAATGAGCGTACCGCGCAGGATTCTTTGCGAGACCGCCACCTTGTCCACCACCACGCCGTCCCAAGGATAGCCGAAGCCGAAATCCCAATTAATGACCGTATTGGACTGGCCGAAGGTCAACAGCAGATTGAATCCGCTGTACCTTTTCGCCAATTCAAGCCAAACGTCGTCCGCGTCTGTGAGGACCGTCACGCCATCTGCACTGAGCTTTGCAGATAATGCCGCGTATCGGGCGGAATCGCCTCCGGTCAACCAGAGCATCACATACGTCGGAGCGGCGACGGCCTGAGACAGCGCCACGCTTCCCCACGCCGCACTCTCAGTCAGGTTGTCCGTCTCACTCAATCCACCTGTCACTGTCAAAACACCCTCGGTTGCCAAATTACGATGCGCGGCCGTCTCCCCAAGCCAAACACCCGCAAAGGGACGGCGGATGGCAATCCTGACATTGTCGAACCAGACCTGGATTTTCGTGGCCCCCAATGACAGATGGAGCGGTTGCCCGATCGCCGCCGCGCACATGCCATTGGTCGTAGCAAAGCCGATCTCCCTGTCGACAAAGGTTCCTGCAGGGGGAGGGTCGTTCGTGATGGCCGTCAGTATTGTTCCAGTGGATGCGCCATACCGCAGCCCAAGCAACCCTTTGATATTCGGGTCGGTATGGTCGGACCGCCGCCCGTGCGCAATCGTCACCGTATAAATGCGGTTACTTTGAATGAGCCCCAGAGTCTGATAGGCAAGCGCGCCTTCATTCAGATAGAGGGCTTGACGGCCCTCCGCCGGCGGAGGCAGAGGACCTCCGTTCACGCTGCCAAAATTGCTTGCTTGAGCGAGCACCCCCAGCCCTCCGCTCCCTGACCACCCGGAGGGTGCTTTCAACGTATAGGCGCCGGCCTCTAGCACTGGCAGTTCGAAGCCGCTGTTATCCGCATAAAGCGGCACGTCGTTCGACACCGTCACCTTCACGTTGTCGAACCTGCGCTGCACGCTAAAACTGTTTGAAATCGTGAGGAACAGAGGGTGTCCCAAATAGTCGGCAAACGCCGGATGGGTTGGCTGTAATGTGAGAAAGGCCTTGGCGAAGTACCCAGGCGGCGGATAGTCCACCGTGGTTGAAACCAATGGCGCAGACGAATCCCAGGCATCTCCCATAAGTGATATCACACACGCGCCGCCGCCGGTGCCGTTCGGCGATCCGATGGCCAACGAGACCGTATAAGGGGTGTCGCCCCAAAGAATGCCGATGCGCTGATAGGCCAGCGCACCGCTTTGCAGATACAAGTCTTGCCGGCCGCTCGCAGGCAGCGGAAGTTCCCCGCCCGCCGTGCCACCAAAATCATCCGCCTGCGCCACAACGCCGCCTTTGTCATCGGTTCCTCCGACAACATTCCAGTCCTCCACCTTGGTTGTCCACATGCCGTCCGCCACAACGGGCAGTTCAAAATCTCCGTTCAACACGTTCACAAGCTCTTCCGTTTCGCTCAACCGCACGTTATCGAAGGCGATTTGATAGGAGGTGCTCGTCAGAAGATGCGAAAGCGTAACGTAGAGCGGTTGCCCCGCATAGACCGACAGTTCGCCGAACGTGTGAAAAAAGAGAACATGATCCGTAAGAATCCCGGTGGTCACAGGGGCAGCATGTTCAACCTTCGCCAACACCGCGCCCTGCCATGAACCGGCCCTGAGTGTCACCGCCCAGTCTCCCGTATTTTGCCCCGCCCGTCGTCCCGCCGCCACCCGTAGCGTATAGACACGATTAGACGCGATAACCCCCACTTGCGAATAGAGGGTGTTGCTGCTCGCCACATACGCGAACTGTCGCCCGTCGCCCGGAAGCGGCAAGGCCCCTCCGTTTGTGCCGCCAAAAGAAGCGGCGATCGCGGCCACGCCGCAGTTGGCGGTCGCGGTCCAT
>JBBRJN010000298.1:0-4594 GCA_038219365.1 Kiritimatiellia bacterium
GCCCCCGCCTCGAGATCGACGAGGGCGTGACCCTCCTGATCTGCCATGTGCCGTATCACGAGCCTCACGAAAATCTCATCCCCTTTCACACGTTACCGCTCGGAATCGTCCTGACCGACACCAACGTCATCACCATCTGCAACCGCCAGACGCCCGTGACCAGCACGTTTCTGGATCAGATCCGGCGCGTCTGCCCGCCCGAGGATCAGTTCCGCTTCGCCTTCCAGCTCCTCTGGCACTCGGCGATTCTTTATCTGCGCTACCTGCGCGACATCCGCCAGCGAGCCGACATGGTGGAGCAGGATCTGCACGAGTCCATCTCGAACGAGGCCTTGATGCGGTTGCTGAACATTGAGAAGAGCTTGGTCTACTTCACAACCTCCCTCAAAGCGAACGACATCCTGATCGGCCGGCTCGAACACACGCGGCAGTTGGATATCCCAGACAAAGACTTGGATGTGCTGGAGGATGTCGCGGTTGAATACCGGCAGGCGCTGGAAATGGCCACCATCCACAGCAACATCCTCACCGGCACGCTCGACACCTTTGCCTCGATTATTTCAAACAACCTCAACAACGTGATGAAGTACCTCACGTCCATCACGGTCGTACTCATGCTCCCCACGCTGGTCGGCAGCATCTATGGGATGAACGTCGCGCTGCCGATGCAGCACTATCCCCATGCCTTCGCCATCCTGATGGGGCTCTCAATCCTGCTCTCGCTCACGGTCGTGCTCATTTTGGCCCGCCGGCGGGTCTTCTAGGCGCAGAGCCCTGCGCAGATTTCTTTTTTGTCATTTCGCTTTCCCGAGCTTGTTTCGACACGCCTTTTTTTGTAAACTGTAGGTGTAATCGAACGGCAAAGGTAAAGTTTTCATGTGCTTCCTTAAAAGTAAGTTCTCTTGGCTGGCGGCCCCCCTGGTGTGGGTGGCAGGAACCTCACTCCTTCTCGTCATTTGGGCACTGAACTCTCCGGAGTGGATCCAGGCCCACTTTGACAATGACGGCATGTCCCCCGTCGAATCAGCCACCATCGGGCTCTTCTTTTTTCAGATGGCCTTACTCTGGTTTGTGCCGCCCATACGCCCCTGTCGGCAACGGACGTTCTGGCTCGCCAACTTCTCGCTCATCACCTTCTTTGCCATCTGCCGTGAACTCGACTGGCATAGGCTGCTCATAACCGCCTCGGACCTGCCCGGCTGCACCCTTGGCACGCCGTTCAAAATGAGGTTCCTGCTCAACGCCAACAACCCGCTGGCCGACCGTCTCATCGTCGCTGCCTGTTTCCTGCTGGCCCTTGTGATCTGTTTGGGCACCTTGCTTTATTTTCTGCGCCGGCTGCTCACGGGCCTTTTCAAGCTGCACCCCGTCTGCTGGTCAGTCGCCTTTCTGGGCGGCACGGCCCTCGTGAGCCAGTTGTTCGACCGTTTGCCGGCCGAGTTGCGCCACGGTTGCGGCATTCATCTTTCGGCGAGCCAGCAAGCCCTGACCACCGTGCTCGAGGAGGGCCAGGAATTGCTTCTCCCCCTCTTTGTTGTGCTCGCCATTTTGCAGGCCCATTTCATTTACGCCAACGAGCCATCCGACAGCGTGCCGGTGACCCGCTTCAAGGAGCTGTAGCGCCGCCCGGCGCGCGGAGGAACAACATGCGCGTGTTAGTCATCGAGGACGACGAAAAGATCCAGGCGTTTGTCAGCAAAGGACTGTGCCACGACGGCCACACCGTCGACACCGCGTCTTCCGGCCAAGAAGGCCTCTCCCTGTGGGAGGCGAACCGCTACGATGCCGTGGTGCTCGACATCATGCTGCCCGAGAAAAACGGCATCGAGGTCCTTAAACAGATGCGCAGCAAGGGCGACCTCACCCCGGTGCTCGTCCTGAGTGCCAAAATCGCCGTTGACGACCGTGTCTTCGGCTTGGAGTCCGGCGCCGACGACTACATGACCAAGCCGTTCTCGTTCTCGGAACTGGCCGCGCGCCTCAACGCCCTGACGCGGCGGACACAAACGTCGCCTCAAAAAGGGAAGAACTCCACATCCCTCAATGTCAGCGAGGTCAGCGTCGACCTGTTGCGCCGCACCGTTGTCCGCGGCGAAAAGAAAATCGACCTCCAGCCGCGCGAGTTCGCCCTGCTGGAGTTGCTCATGCGAAACCCCAATCGCCCGTTGACCAAGACACTGATTCTCGAACGCATCTGGGACTACAGCTTTGATCCGCAGACCAACATTGTGGATGTGTTGATCTGCCGTCTCCGTAACAAAATCGATGCGGGGTTCACAAAAAAACTGATCCAAACCATGCGGGGAGTCGGCTATGTTTTCAGGGCGGATGAGTAAAAAGTTCCGCTCGTTCGCCTTCTATCTGGGCATGGGGTACCTGATTGTCTATGCCCTGTGCACGGGCTGTATCTTCATCCTCAGCAGCCGGGTCATCACCAAGTCCGCCAGAGGGTTCGATCGCCAGGACGTGCGGGCCGAGAGCGAGGAACTCACCGAAATCCTCGAACAGAACACCAATGGCAACTGGCTGGCGGAGGAAGTCACCCTCGAGCGTTACCCCCCTTCCACCATTGTCATCGTACGCGTGCTGAACGCCAGCGGCCACGTGGAATACTCCGTCACCAAGCCGAAAGACATCACGATTCCCGCATGGTGCAGCCGTGCTGCGGAAGCCGTCTCGCCCCTTCCCCGCATCGGGTGGAGCGAATTTTATATCCGGCCGCTCCACCGGCATATCCAGGTACAAACACTGCTCCTCAAAGACGGGCGGATCCTGCAAGTGGGCAAGGGCTCATTTTTGGAATACGACCAAAAGGGAATGATGAGCCGCACGTTGCTGATCTTCGCGGTGCTCTCGACCCTGTTCTCCTTCGTCTCCGGCCTCTTCATGATGGTCATCACCCTCCGCCCCATCCACCGCATCACCGCGTCGATGACCCATATCATCGAGACGGGTGCGTTTGAAACAGGCGCTCCGCCCGTCAAAAGCGCCATCGAGGAACTCGACACGCTCGGACGCCTCTTTAACGTGATGACCACGAAATATGCCGACCTGATCCAAGCCATGCGCCAGACCATGGACAATGTGGCACACGACTTCCGCACGCCGCTCACCCGCATTCGCGGCGCCTCCGAGATGGCTCTCAAAGACAATAAATTGCCGGAGGACCTCGCAAACACCCTGGCAGACATCATCGAGGACTGCGACCGCGCCAAGCTTCAGCTTCAAAACCTGATGGATGTGCGTGAGATGGAAAGCGGGTTTGTTAAACTCAACGTCCAGCCCTTTAGCCTCACTCGTGTTATCGCTGAAATCACCGACCTTTACTCGCTGCTTGCCGAGGAAAAAAACCTCACGCTGACCGTCGCTCTCCCCAGCGACGAGGTCCTGATTCAAGGCGATAAATACCGCATCGCGCGGGCGCTCGCCAACCTTGTCGACAACGCGGTCAAGTATACGCCGAAAGGTGGACACGTTTCCATCACCGTAGACAGCCGGCCCGAGGCGGTGACGATCTACGTGAAAGATAGCGGCATCGGCATCCCTGAGGCCGAGCAAGGGCTCATCTGGCAACGCCTGTTCAGAGGCAAGCAGGCTCGCGAAGCGGAAAAGGGGTTAGGCCTCGGCCTGAACATCGTCCAGGTCATCATCGCCGCCCACGACGGCACGGTCACGCTCCAAAGCACACCCGGCCAAGGCACCGCCTTCTGCGTGACACTCCCCACCTCATTTTCCCGCGCCGTGTAACGACGGGACATGGGGACAGCATCCACTTGAAGCTGCGCGATTTTCCACTTGGCCGGACGCGGCCCATGTATTACCCTACGTCACATGAACACAATTCCTCTTCCCTTGCGGATTGGCGTGCTCGGTTCCGGCTCCGGCTCCAACATGCAGTCTGTTCAGGATGCGATCACGGCCGGCACGTTGAATGCTGAAATCAGCCTGGTCTTGTCAGATGTCGCGGATGCCAAGATTCTCGATCGTGCCCGTCGGCACAATCTCCGGTGTGAATGGCTCGACTGCGCCCCATTCAAAACGAAACTCGATGGCGAGGCGGAACGCCACTGCATCGCGAGGCTCAAGGCGTGCGGCGTAAACACCGTCGTTCTGGCCGGCTTCATGCGCCTTGTAAAGCCGGGGTTATTGAACGCATTCCCGTCGCGCGTGCTGAACATCCATCCGGCGCTGCTGCCCGCCTTCCCCGGTCTGCACGCGTGGAAACAAGCATTCGACTACGGCGCGAAGGTGGCCGGGTGTACCGTTCATTTCGTCGATGCGGGAACCGACACCGGCCCGATCATCATCCAGCGGGCCGTGCGTGTACTCGCCGATGACACCCCCGAGTCCCTGCATGCCCGCATTCAAGTCGAAGAGCATCTCGCCTACCCCGAGGCGCTGCGCCTGCTCTCCGAAGGCCGGCTTCAGCTCAACGGACGACGCGTCTCGATCACGTAAGAAAAAAAGAAAGGCGCGGTTTTCACCGCGCCTTTCTTTTCGCAGACACGCCTCAGCGTCTGTTACTCTACCGCCGCAGGTGTTTCTGCAACGACAGGTTCGACGACCGCTTCGGCAGCGGCAACGGGTTCTTCCA
>JBBRJN010000299.1:0-4583 GCA_038219365.1 Kiritimatiellia bacterium
ACAGTCTGGGAATTGAAAAAGATCGCCGATCGGCCTGAAGCGTTCCTGATGGTGCCGGGACACGAACTCAACCGCGTGATCGGTGGTCTCCAGGTCCACATGAACGCAGTCAACGTTCACGACACGATCCCGTTCCGGTACGGCGATTCGCCGTCTGAGACCTTCCAGCGCATCAAGACGGCCGTGGACGCGTGGGGCGACGAGCAGGAGGTGCCGACTCTCTTTATATTGAACCATCCGACCTGGCCGTATTTCGATATCCGTCCCGAGGTTCTGATCGGTTTGCCGCAGATTCGTTTCTTTGAGGTGTGCAACGCCGATGGCGGTAACACGTTCCCGGCTCACCCGTCCTGGTATTCCCTCGAAAAGTTCTGGGACATCGTGAACGCTTTTCGAATCGAGGATGGGCACGATCCTGTTTTCGGCACGGCGAGCGATGATACGCATAACTACACTGATCCTCAAGGCGGTGCGCGCCCTGGCGAGGGCTGGGTTTGCGTGCGTGCCGGGCACCTGGAGGCCAACGCGCTGGTTCAGGCGATGTACCGTGGCGACTTCTACGCATCCACCGGTGTGGCGCTGGCGGATGTGGCGTTCGACTCAACAACGGACACGCTCAGGGTTAAGGTCAGCCCCGATGCGGGAGTGACCTACACGATTCGGTTTGTCACCACCAAGGCTGGGTTTGACCGCACGACCGAGACGTTTGATGATCCGGCCAAGGAGAAGAAGCCGGCGCGAACGGGCATCCGGTATTCGGATGCGATCGGAAAGACGGTCAAGACCGAAGATGGCATCGAGGCGTCCTATTCGCTGGAGCCGGATGATCTCTACGTGCGCGCCACCGTGACCTCGTCAAAGAAGGCGGTCAACCGCGTGAACAATGAGCCTGAATGCGACACCGCGTGGACACAGCCCTATGGCTGGCGCGCGTGGCAAGGACGCAATCCGCTTAAAGCGCGTCTGGTGCCGAGGAAGCCGAATTGAAGGCTGTCTGGCAAACACTTGGTTTGACGGGATACGCCTAATCCACTATTTTAACGTGCGTTTAAGTGTCTGAACCGGCTCTCGCGCTGTCAGTCGCCTGAGCCTAGCTGGGAAGGAATCTGTTATGAGGGTGTGCCGTCGTTTGTTGGTTACAACGCTTGTGTCCGGGGTCATGGCAGGGTGCGCGTATGCCGCAGTGTCCCAGCCCAACGTGGTCGATCTCGCCGGCACGTGGTCGGTGCGGCAGGCCGATGGTGAAAAGCCCGCCATCCCCATGCAGATCCCGGGCGATGTTCACAGCGCCTTACTCGCGGCTGGGCTCATTCCTGACCCTTACTTTGGCCGCAACGAGGACGAGGTGCAGTGGGTGGGCAAGACTGATTGGCTCGTCGAGCGCAGCTTCGATGTGCCTGCGGAACTGCTGGACCGGAAGTCGGTCTGCCTGCGCCTTGAGCACGTCGACACCTTTTGTACGGTCAGCATCAACGGCCAGAAGGTGGGCGAAACCGGCAACCGTTTCCGCCGCTACGACTTTGAGATCCGGCAGTTTCTCAAGCCCGGCAAAAACACGATTACAGGTTTGTTCAAGAGCGCGGACCTGATCTCGGAAGAACGCGGGAAAGCGCTTCCGTTCCCCCTCCCGATTGTTGAAAACGCTGTGGTGCAGCATATCAATCTGATCCGCAAGCCCGCCTGCAACGGCGGCTGGGACTGGGGCATCACACTGATGGTGGCGGGGTTTGCTGGAAAGACCGAACTCATTTACACCGACGTGGCGCGCATTGACTACGTGTATTGCGACCAGCGCCACCAACCGGGCCGTTGCGACGTGACCGTGACGGTGGATGTGACCTCGCCCGCAGGCGGGGATACCATGCTGGGTGTGACACTGGGCGAGGCAAAGGCCCATGTGCCGGTTACGCTCAAGCCCGGCGCGAACCACGTCAGTACCACCGTTACCGTCAACAAGCCGCGCCTGTGGTGGCCCAACGGCGCGGGCGAGCAGGCCCTCTATGATCTCGCCGTGACCGTGGGCGACGGGACCCTGACGCGCAAGCTGGGCCTGCGGACCATCGAGGTGGTCAACAAGCCCGATCCGGTCGATGAGAACAACAAGAATGCCAAGCCCGGCATGAGCATGACCTTCCGCGTCAACGGCGTGGATCTCTTCTGCAAGGGTGCCGACTGGATTCCCTGCGACGCCATGACCGCGCGGCAAACCGCTGACCGCTACCGTGACCTGCTCGGGTCGGCGCAGGCGGCGAACATGAACATGATCCGCCTGTGGGGCGGCGGGCAGTTCGAGGATGACCTGTTCTACAACACCTGCGACGAGATGGGGCTCATGGTGTGGCACGACTTCATGTTTTCCTGTGCGCTGTATCCTTCTGATCCCGCGTTTTTGGGAGAGGTTGAGTCCGAGCTGGCCCATCAGCTCCGCCGCCTCCGCGACCACGCCAGCATCGCCCTATGGTGCGGCGACAACGAGTGCATCGGCGCACTCACCTGGTTCGAGCCAAGCAAGAAAAACCGCGACCTCTACCTGCTCAACTATGACCGTCTCAGCCGCGTGTTAAGCGGGGCTGTTGCAAAATATGATCCGACCCGCATGTTCTGGCCATCGTCGCCTTGCGCGGGCCCCGGCGACTTCAGCGACGGGTGGCACGACGACAACCGCGGCGACATGCACTACTGGACCGTGTGGCACGAGAACAAGAATTTCTCCGCGTTTTACAGCGTCAAGCCCCGCTTCTG
The DNA here is from genome assembly GCA_038219365.1 of Kiritimatiellia bacterium. Lineage (GTDB taxonomy): Bacteria > Verrucomicrobiota > Kiritimatiellia > RFP12 > UBA1067 > JAHFSX01. The sequence continues at coordinate 2,743 of JBBRJN010000299.1, forward strand.
CTCCGAGTTCGGGTTCCAGTCCTTCTCGTCGCTCGATGTTGCCAAAACCTACTGCTCGCCGGATCAGTTGAATCCCACGGCCCCGGACTTTGAGCATCACCAGAAGAACACGGGCGGTAATTCCCGTATCATGGAAACCATGTCCCGCTATTTCCGCTTCCCGGAAAGCTTCGAGAGCACCTTGTATCTCTCTCAAGTTCAGCAGGGCATTGCGATCAAGACAGCGGTCGAGGCGTGGCGGCATCTCCAGCCCCGCTGCATGGGAACGCTGTACTGGCAGCTCAACGATAACTGGCCCGTGGCTTCGTGGTCGAGCCTCGAATACGGGGGTAAATGGAAGCACCTGCATTATCAGGCCAAGCGCTTCTACGCGCCGGTGGCGGTGATGGTGGTGCCGGCCGACAATGACTCCACGAACATTGAGGTGTGGGCGGTGAATGACCGCGCCGTGACGGCCAAGGCCGAGGCGGCGGTGGAACTGTGGAGCTACAATGGCGTGAAGCTTCAGACGCAGCGGCTTTCCGGCAACGTGCCGGCACGCTCCGCGCTGCTGCTCGGACGCCTGCCGGTCGCGACGTTCGGGACGGAGAAGGAGCTGGATCAGCGCTTTCTGGAGGTGGTCTTGACCGCCGAGGTTGACGGCACGAAAGAGACTCATCGCAACGAGTGGTATTTCAGGGCCTTCAAGCGCTGCGATCTGGGTGACGCGGCCGTGGACGCGATACCTGCCGAGCGCAACGGCCAGTGGACAGTGACGCTCACGACGGATAAGCCGGCCTTTTTCGTATGGGCCAACGTCAGCGGCATCCGCGGCGAGTTCAGCGACAACAGCTTTACGCTGCTGCCGGGGCGTCCTGTGACGCTGACCTTCACGCCCAAGGGCGATGCCCGCTTCGCCGATTTTGCCAAGGCGCTGACGGTCACGCACCTGCGGCGCACATACGCGGGGCGGTAGCGGATGCCAGAGGTGTTTTGATGCAGGCTGCGATCTTCGATATGGATGGGGTGTTGGCCGACTCGGAGCCGCTGATCTGCGCGGCGGCGTGCGAGATGTTCCGTGAACGTGGGGTGACCGTCGTCTCAGAGGATTTCCTGCCGTTTGTCGGCATGGGCGAGAACCGGTTCATCGGCGGTGTCGCCGAGAAATATGGGGTCGCCCTTGATATCGTACACGCCAAGGCCAGGACCTACGAACTCTACCTGAGGATGGTGCCTGACAGGCTCAAGGTCTTTCCCGGTGCGGTCGAGCTGGTGAACGCATGTCGGCAGGCGGGGCTGCTTTGCGCCGTCGCCTCGAGCGCTGACCGGATCAAGGTCGATGCCAACCTGCTGAAAATCGGATTGCCGCCGGAGTGGTGGCAGGCCGTCGTGACGGCCGAGGATGTCGAGCGGCGTAAACCTGACCCGGCGATCTTTTTGAAAGCCGCCGAGCGCTTGGGTGTTACGCCTGCGCAGTGTTCGGTGGTGGAAGACGCGGTGAACGGCATCGCAGCAGCAAAGGCCGCGGGTATGCGGTGCGTGGCGGTGGCCACCACCTTCCCGCAGAGTCTGCTGGGGCAAGCCGACGTGGTGCGGGCCACCATTGCCGAGATCACGCTAGACGATTTGCGGGGCTGAGCCAGGGGGGGCGATTCAGCTTTGTTGAAACTGAATCTCACCCAAGGAGGAGTTGGTGCCTTATAAACCAACAACAGCAATAAAAAACAAGTTGTTTTTCCCGCAGACGCAAAGAGAAGAGCGCAGAGAGCAGTGAGTAGAGAGCAGCCGAGTGTCGAGCGGCGGGCATCGAGTGAAGTAAGGCAAAGAGGGGCGGGGGAGTTGAAAGCCCGGCGTGTGTGGCC
>JBBRJN010000300.1:0-4566 GCA_038219365.1 Kiritimatiellia bacterium
AGGGGGAAACAACGGTACCGGTCATGTTTCACCTTCGATTTTGCATACACGTTTGTCGCTTACTTGTTGAACCCCTTGTGGTTCATGAATTCCCAAATGCGACCCATCCAGGTGTAGCTGCCCGTGCCCGGGGCGGCCTTCCGCTGGAAGCAGTGCCCGCGTCCGACAAGCGTGTGGAGTTCGGACTGGATACCCATCCGGCGAAGCTGCTCCCAGCCTTTCACCGAATTCATCGCCGCCCAGCCGTCCGCATCGCCGTGGATGAACAGGATCGGGCACGTCGCGAGGTCGAACGAGAACTCGGGGACGGGCCGCGCGTCGTCTTCGTTGCCGCCCTTCGCATTCGGGGCCTCCGCGCCGTCCGTGAGCGCGTACGCCGGATAGATCGCGACCGCCCACTGCACGTTGCAGGGAAGCTTGTCGAGGTCGTCGATCGGCCCATAGGAACGGCGCTTCGAGCTGGTCGCGCCCATGAGCGTCAGGTGGCCGCCGGCCGAGGAACCCATGATGCCGATGCGGTCGGGATCGAGTCCCTTCGCCGCGGCCTCGCTGCGGACGATCCGGACGGTGCGCTGCAAGTCCTGCCACGCCGTCGTGTGCTTGGCCAGCCCGCCCAGCGGACGCGGCGTGCGGTATTTCATCGTCACGACCGTCATGCCCTTTTCGTTCAGGTAACGCCGAGTCGGTGCGACTTCGAAGCCGTCCGGGCTGTTGCCCATGTAACTTCCGCCCGAGTAAATGATCTGGATCGCTTTCGTCTTGAGTTCCTTCGGCATGTGCCACTCGAGATAAGGCAGGCACTGGTTCGTCTGCACGTCCGGCATCTTGCCTTCCGGCCACACCGGCTCCTTGCGGGTTTCGCCGCGAGCATCGTCGCTCGGATAGCGGGCCATCAGATCCTCTTCTGCGCCGAGACGCCCGTCAAAATTCATCTGGCGGAGGTACTCGGCGACACGGTCGAGCCAGTGGTCGTAGGCGGTGCCGTCCTCGCCCTTGCTCGAGTCGCCCATGAAACCGTGGGGGCGGTCTGCGAAGAGGTGGATCTCCGCCGGAATCCTCATCCTGCGGAGCTGGCGGTAGATCTGCGTGGAGCCGTTCGGCGAATAGACGTCCGCTCCGCCGTGGAAGAGCGCCATCGGGCACGTCTTCGCGTCGAACTTGAACACGTCCGAGAGCTTGGCGTCGATCGCATCGCCTTCGCGCGTGTTGGGGCCGGTGAGCCCGTCCGTGAGCGCGTAGGCGGTGTAGATCGGCACGGCCCAGTTGACGTGGCACGGAAGCTGGTCGAGCGCGTCGACCGGCCCGTACGCCGGCGTGAGCGCGCTCGTCGCGAGCAGGACCGTCAGGTGCGAGCCCGCGGAGAAGCCGAACGCGCCGATCTTCTCCGGGTCGAAGCCGCGCTTCTGCGCCTCGCTGCGAACGAGGCGAACGGCGCGTTGTCCATCTTCCCACGCGCTCTGGTAGATCGGCAACCCTTGCGGACGCGGCGTGCGGTAGGTGAGGCTCACGCAGACGAACCCGAGCTCGGTGAGCTTCTTCGCGACCCGGTCAATCCACTCCCCGTCGCAGCAATTCTGGTAGCCGCCACCGGAAATGAGCAACATGCATCCGCCGTTTTTCTCCGCTGGCGCCGCGTACCAGTCGAGATGCGGCATCGCCTGTTCCACCGCCTGGAATCCCGGCGCTTTTACCTCCTGGGTGGTCGCCGCGATCTGTTGGGCCTGAAAATCAGGGATTTTTCCTTCCGGCCACAACGCGACCCGATCCCTCGCGAACGCTAGAACAGCGACCAGTAACCAAGAGCCAAAAACCAACATTTTTTTCATCGTATTGTCCCTTAATTTGTCCGTGAACGGCACCGCGCTGCGGTGATTCGCCTTGCCGCCGATCTTTATAGCTTCACAGCATGATATATGATAGCGAATTATTTTGTCTGCAACAGCTCCAAAAAGTTGTATTTAAATTCTCACTTCGCGCGGCTCACCGCAGCCCCCCAGACGCCACTTCGGCGCGTGGTCAAGAGGATCTGCGCAAAAAGTCGAAAAAAGATACGTATAACATCTATCGACACGCCAGCGGGCTTAGCTATAATGATCGAGAGAGACGTGCTTCGGGCCAAGACGGTAGCGGATATGAGGCCTTTGAGCACAACAAGGAGGGCGTGCAATGCGTTCAATGCGGGGGTGCTGGATAGGGATGCTGGCGACGGTTGCCGTGGCAGCGGTCGGAGGGACGGCCAACTTTCAGGCCACGTGGGCGACGACGGGCGGCAGCAAGACCGCGGATTACCGCATCTACTGGCCGCCCGCCGCCGACGTGCCCCGCATTAGAAGCGTGGTTTTCCTCTATCCAGGCAGCGGCGGCGACTGGCGTTTCCGCGCGGACGACACGGTCTGGCAGGAGGCCGCGCGAGCCTTGAGTTGCGCACTGGTCGGCGCGGGCTCCAACGCCGGGTTCATCAGCATCACGGAGAGCGAGGCGCAGGCCTCACTCACCGCAATTCTCGCGGCGGCCGCTTTAGCCAGTGGCCATCCAGAGATCGTCAACGCGCCCACGCTGTTTGCTGGGTTCTCGCTGGGCGGGTTTGTCTCCACCGAGATGGCGAACCACGTGCGCGACCGGGTGGTCGCCTGCGTCCCGCAGCGGGGGAGCAGCGTCCTGAACTCGAGCCAGCCTGCCCAAACCCGCACCGTCCCCGTGCTGTTCATGCCGGGCTCAGAAGACGGTAACGGGCTGACCGAGCCCGGCTGGACCTCCACCAACTTCTCCAACTGGCGAACGAACGCGGGGCACTCGGCTTATGCCATGGATTGGCGGGCGGGGCATGACACGTTCGTCAACCAAGGCTGGTCGCTGGCCTGGATTTGGATGGCGGAATGCCTTGCGCTGCGCTATCCCAGCGACTCGCCCAGCCTTGACCCCGGCAACCTTGTTGCGCTGGCCTCCATCCCGCTGGAAACAGGTTGGCTTGCGCAGCGTCCCTATGTCACCTCCGCCACCGGCGAGGACTATAGCGCCGATGTGACCATTAAGCCCTACGCCGAATACACGGGCGACATTGACAAAGCATCCTGGCTGCCCAACGAGGCGGTGGCCCGCGCCTACCAGGCCCAGACCTCCTTCGATGGCGTCACGACCCGCACCGAGATTCCCCTGCAAGGGCCGCTGGCCATTGTCGGGGCCGCCAAGCCGAGTTCAACGGCCCAGCCCGGCCAGACCAACCCGCCGCAGATGGCCATTCTGCCGGTGGGGGAGGCGTTCGATATCGAGGTGGACCCGCGCGGATTTGGCAACGCCGCATTGACGCTCACGCCAGCGAACCTCATCGCCAACGGCGACTTTGCCCAGTGGACTTCCGGCATCCCTAACGGATGGTCGTATGGCAATGCGGCTGGGCTCAGCCAAGGGCCTGACTTGGGATCTTCCGGCGGCTCGGCAATAATCCGCGAGACCGCCAGCCTGAACCAAGCGTTCACGCCCATGGCAACGAACTTCCAGCTTCGCTTCACCTTTACGGTCAATCGGACTCCCGGCAGCAACACATGGAATCAGCCGCTGATCGTGAACCTTTATCAGGCCAATCAAGCGACTAACGTCACCTCGCCGTGGCTGACCTTCCGGTTCACCGCCGCCAATGTCTCGACAGGCCCATTTTTGGCGAACGTCTTCACGAACAACAGCAGTACCGTGACCCTTTCCAGCCAGGCCGTCACCGGCTCGACCTATGATGTTCTGACCGGCACCTACCCGTCAGGACCCGTCAAATACGAGTTCGTGCTGAGCTATTTCGTTGGCAACAACACGTATACGGTCGGTTACGGTCCGCTAGGTGGCCCCTTGTTTAATACAGGCACCCTCGCCCTTTTCCGCAATCCGACGAACCCCGCTTTCGAAGGGTTCCGGAACGTACAGTTCTACTCCTACGTCAACGGTGCCGCATTCGACGACGTCCGGCTCTCGGTCATCGAGTCGGCGACCCCGCCGATCCAGTCCATGGCGTACTACGACGGCGCTCAGTTGCTGGCGATTCAGAATGCGGAGGGAACCAACGGCTGGCGTCTGCCTCACACGCTGGCGACGCGCGGGATCCACGGCTTGACCGTCGTCGCCACCGACGCACTCGGGACCCACTCGTCGGCCTACCGCGCGGTGGTCGCCGCACGCGCCGTCACGTCGGGCGTCACGCACTACCGGTTTGAACGATCCCCCGGAATTTTTGCAGACCAGTATGATCTTCTGAACCTCACTTCCAACGCGACGACCGGAGCCGGGCCGCAGCAGGTCGCGCTTGGCGCAACCGGGGCCGGGGCGGCCTTTCCCCGGCAATTCAACTTCGCGTATGGCCAGAACGACTCCGCCGTGCGCTTTCAGGCGGCCAATGGAACGGTCTTCACCTGTGCGGACAGTCCGCTGCTGCCGTCAGGCACGACGCCCTTCACGGTGGAGGCTTTTGTCAATCTGGCATCAGGAGGCGCGGGTGGCACGTTCCGCACGATCACTGCGCATGGCACGGGCTCGACCGGCAGCACGCTCAGTTGGCAGTTCATCGTCACCGGTGAAGGCTCG
>JBBRJN010000301.1:0-4562 GCA_038219365.1 Kiritimatiellia bacterium
AGCCCTTTTTATGGGTGCTAACCTTTTAGGATCAAATCAGTTCACACGTGCCGCCCGAGCAGGCCACGGTCTGCGTGACCGTGGTGAAGTCTTGGCGTTCGATCAGTTGGGTGTAGTCGACCGGCGCGTAGGTGCGGGTCAGGTCTTCCCACTGCTTGCAGGTGTTGACGCGCTTCAGGCAGCGGGTCATTTTCAGGGCGTCGTTGCCGAAATAGTTCTTGGCGAACTTGCGTGCGCGGCGAACCCAGTCCTGCTTGGATTGACGGACAACCTCAATGGCCTCGTGGACACGCTTGGGATAGATCTTGGGCGTCGGTGCCTCAAGATTCTCACCGCGGCCAAGGGCGCAGTCACAGGCGGCCCAGAGGTTGTCGTCGAAGGCGTGCAAGCCGTCCACGATGAGCCCGGAGGCGAGGAGCGCGCCGCCCCCGTAGGTCTGGACAATCTCTTCGGCCGAGAGCACTTCGCAAAAGGGTGCTTGCGGGTAGTCGAGGTCGCCGCCATCGGGCAGCAGGGAGATGCCCGCGAAGGCGTGGCGGTGGTCATAGATAAAGGCTTCGACCTCGTTCCACTCCCCGTCCTTGACGGAGATGGTGTTGGAGACGTTGTGGCTGAGCCAGGGCTGGGCGCACAGCTCGGGGCGCTTGCCGGTGTCGATCCAATTCTCCTTGGTCAGCTTCACCTTTTCCAGAAGCTCCACGGCGTCCACGTCGCGCTTGGTGAGCGAGTCGGGGCTGGCCTCCACGCAGAAGGTGAGCACCACGTCGGTGCCGTTGGGATTCCACACGGACTTTTCGACGGCTTTGGGATTCTGCGCCTGAAAGAAATCGACCAGCAGTTCGTCTTCGTTGGCCTGCGCGCGGCGGAGGTAGCGCTTGGCATGGTGCGGGTGGATGCCTGACGAGGTTCCGAGAATGCTGCTGGTGGTGCCGGCGGGTTTGACGCAGGTGACGCGTGCGGCGAGGTTGATGCCGATCCGCTTGGCCACTTCAGCATTGACTTCAAGGATGTATGTGGCCATTTCGCGCTGGAGCTCGGGGTTGAATGAAACCGCCGGGTGCTCCATCATGCCGGTCATCGAAATGCCGAGCAGGGCTTCGCGCCGCGCGATGCGCGTGCTGACCTCGCCGAGATAGCCGAAGTCGGTGTAGTCGGCCTGTAGGGTGCCGAGGATGGCGGCCGCCTGGCACGCGGCGCGGAACTTCTCCGCGTCATCGACGATGCCCATGTTGATCTCACAGAGGTTGCAGAAGGCGAAGCCGGAGACGCCGTCGATCTGCGGGTAGAGGCCGATTTCGCCGCACGGGTTAAAGGTCATGTCCACATGGTCGGTCCAGACGAACCCGGGCTCGCCGAACTCCTTGACGGACTTCATGAGCTTGGCGAACTGTGCGCGCGTCGTTTGGTTGCGCAGCAGAATGGCCGAGTTATTTGAGCGCGCGCGCTGCGGGTTTTCGGTGAACCAGTTGCCGGTTTTTGCGGTGGCCATCAGGTCGTCATCCGGGGAGAAGAGGCAGATCGTGGCGCTGCGCCGTACGCCGCCGGAGAGCACGGCGTCAGAGGCGTGCATGAGGATGTCATAGGCGTCGATCGAACGCATCTGCGTGTGGCCTTCGGCGAGGCGTTTGTCGAGCAGGGTGCGGATCACATCGAGACTGCGGCGCAGCGGTTCGGGGCCGGGCGCGCGGCCCATGCCAGAGGAGATCGGACGGCCTTTGGGGCGGATGAGGGTATAATCGAAATGAAGGACCTTGCCGGCGTGTTGGGGGAACGGCTGGTCCGAGACAAAGTAGGTCGAGAGCAAGGCGCCCAAGGCGTCCGCCCACCCCTCGATCGTGTCTGGGATAACAAAGGTCTCGTTTGTGCCGGAGGGCTTGGCGATGCCGGGGAGTTTGGCGATATGATGAGTCTGCACCGAGAAACCGACGCCGCAGCCGCAGAGCAGCAGCCAAAGCGCCTCTTGGAAGAAGCGTGGACGGTCGCAGTAGGAGGTGGTGCAGTTGTAGATGCGCGCATGCTTACGCAGGATGGGTTCTCCGCCAAACTGCATGGCGCGCTGGCTGCCGAGTACCATCCGTTTTTTCATGGCCGTATCACAGATGGCCAAGAGGTCTTCGACGTCGATGCCGCGGGCCGCAAAGTGCCGGCGGTGCATGTCGATCACGCGTGAAACAGCCTCTTCGAAGGTCTCTCGGCGCATTTTTTCAGGGAGGTAGCGGCTGTATTTGGAGGTAAAAACATAGTTCTTGAGGGATTCAATGCTCATGAAAGGTCCTGATGAAAAAGGAGGAAATAAAAGGTTAAAAGATAGCGGGAGGCTACCGGGCGTCCCGCAAACGGCCTCTATATATAGTGGTTGCCAAGCTCGATGTCCACCACATTTTGTGGTTTTATCGTAAGTGCTTGATTTGCAAGGAAATCGGTAACAGCTGTTTTTAACCTTCCGTTGTCGAAGGGCTGCGGGTATGATGAAGGCATGATTGGGAAGGGGTCAGAGTGCGGGGTTCAGGGGATGTCGCTCAGGGGTCGGCTCGCTCCGAGTCCGACAGGAGCGTTGCATCTGGGGAACGCGCGAAGTTTCATGATCGCGTGGCTGAGCGTGCGCAGCCGGGGCGGCGGAATGGTGCTGCGGATGGAGGATTTGGACCATCCCAAGAACAAGCCGGGAGCGGCTGAGGGGGCGGTGGAGGATCTGCGCTGGCTGGGCTTCGACTGGGACGAAGGGCCGGATATCGGCGGGCCGCATGCGCCCTACACCCAGACCGCACGCAGCGCGTTGTATGCGCAGGCGTTGGAGCGCTTAAAGGCGCAAGGGCTCGTCTATCCCTGTGTCTGTTCAAGGCGCGATGTGGAGGCAGGTCAGTCCGCGCCGCACACGGAAGAGGGACTTTACTACCCGGGCACATGCCGCGGTCGCTTTGCGGACTTTGAGGCTGCGCGGCGTGCGCTGCCGGAGGGTCGGTTGCCCGCGTGGCGTTTTCATGTGCCCGATGGCGAAACCGTTTGCTTTGAAGACGGCTTTTGCGGAGCCTGCACACAGGACGTTTCCGCGCACAGCGGTGATTTCGTCTTGGCGCGTGATGCGCAGGGGGCCGGCTACATGTTGGCGGTTGTTGTTGACGATGCGGCGATGGGCATCACGGAGGTGGTGCGCGGCGACGACCTGCTCTCGGCCACGCCGCGGCAACTGCTGTTGTATCAGGCTTTGGGGCTGAAGCCGCCGACCTTCGTGCATGTTCCGCTGGTGGTGAGTGAAGAGGGGCGGCGGTTGGCGAAGCGTCACGGCGACACGCGCATCAGCGCGCTCCGTGCGGATAGCGTGCCGCCCGAGAAGATCATCGGCCTGTTGGCGTGGTGGTGCGGCTGGGCGACGTGGGGTGAGTGTCTGACGCTGCGCGAGGTGCTGCCGCGTTTCGACATGCGGGCGCTGCCGCAGGTGCCGGTGGTGCTGACGCGCCAGGTGAGGGAGGAATTAGGAGTTAGGAGTTAACGATGCACAATTATCAGGCAAGTGACGTGAGGTATGAAAACATGCTCTACCGGAAATGCGGGCGGAGCGGGCTGAAGTTGTCGGCCGTGGGTCTGGGTCTGTGGCACGGCTTCGGGGCAGAGGAGACGCATGACGATTGCTTCAAGCGGGTCGCTGCGGCTTTTGATCTCGGGATCACGCATTTCGACCTGGCCGACAATTACGGGCCGCCGCCGGGCGCGGCGGAAACCGTGTTCGGGACCGTGCTCGGGCGTGAGTTTAAGGCGCACCGCGACGAGTTGGTGGTGGCGACCAAGGCGGGCCATGCGATGTGGCCTGGCCCCTATGGCGACTGGGGCAGCCGCAAGCATTTGCGGGCGGGGCTCGACCAGAGTCTGACCCGCTTGCGTCTCGACTATGTCGACCTCTTCTACCACCACCGGCCTGACCCTGAAACGCCGCTGGAGGAGACGATGTGTGCGCTGGCGGACCTAGTTGAGCAGGGCAAGGCGCTGTACATCGGGCTTTCCAAATATCCGGCCAAGCTGTTGCGGCAGGCGGTGGCGCTGCTGGCGGAGATGCGCGTGCCGTGCGTGGTGCATCAGGTACGCTACAACCTTCTGGAGCATCAAGAAGTCGAAGCGGAACAGATCCCGGCGGCGGATGAGGCAGGGCTCGGCACGGTCGTGTTTTCGCCTCTGGCGCAGGGTGTGCTGAGCAACAAATATGCGGAAGGGGTGCCGGAGGGATCGCGCGCGGCTAAGGGCAGTCCCTTCATTGAACGCTATCTGCACGACGAGGCCGTGTCGTACGCGCGGCGGTTGCAGGTGCTGGCCAAGGCGCGTGGGCAAACCCCCGCGCAGACGGCGCTCGCCTGGGTGCTGCGCGACCCACGCGTCACCTCGGCGGTGATCGGCGCGAGCCGCCCCGAACAGATCCGCGAAAACGTGGAGGCCTTGCAGAACCTGACCTTCGACGCAAGCGAGTTAAAGGCGCTGGCCTGAGCGATAAATACTGAATGAGCAAAGAGAAAGGTGCCATGAGCGATAACGAGCCGGAAAACGTGGTCTTTCCCGTTTGTGGGCCCGTGAGG